>NZ_PDJV01000010.1 GCF_004116465.1 Arcobacter sp. F2176 | reverse complement strand
AACCCCTTTATAAAGGGGTTGTATGGAGTTATTTTTGTAATTTAGTAGGTGTTTATTTAGTGATATTTTAGATAAAAATTATTAGAGGTTCTAAGGGTGTTTTTTCTTAACTTAACGGCATTGGGGGTCAGGTGATAACAATAACCTAATTAATTTAAAATTACACCCGGATTTTGTTAGTTGATTTTATAGCTTCCTTGGTATTATTTTATTATATAACTTAAAATCATTTCTTTTATTTCATTTGCACTCTCTTGAGAAATATCTATCTTATACTCTTCATCTTTTTTATCTATCTCTGCTTCTTTCATAGTATAATAATAATTTAAACTACCAATAATAGTTGCATGAACTAAAAGTGGATCAATATTTTTAAATAAATTTTGTTCATTTCCTTCTTTTAAAATAAGTTTTAAAGTATAAATTATTTTAAAAAAATGTTTTGTTACATCATCAGTAAGGTTTTTACCATTAAAAGCTAATTCTTGCATCATAATTTTTGCTAAGTCTCTTTTACTTGTCATAACAAAAATAATTGCATCTAAAAAATTTTCTAATTTATTTTTAGGGTCAATAATATTTTTTTGTCGTTTTTCAATCTCATTTATGATAAATTCTGACAAATAAAGTAATATTGTTTCAAAAATAAAACTTTTATCTTTAAAATGATAATAAATTGTAGCTTTATTTATTCCAGCATCAAGTGCAAGTTCATCAACTCTGAGCCCATCAAAACCTTTTTTAGCAAATAAACCAATAGCAGTACTTAAAATTAGTTCTTTTGTTTGTTTAGCGGTTCTTTTTTTCATTTATTACCTTAGTTAAATTCATATTATAAAGGATATTTTACATTAAACTAACTTTATGATTGAAATAAGTTTATTTTCTTTTTTTATGTATGATACAATTCCACGAATGCAATGAGTGGAATAACAATTACAGCAAATATTCCATATGTGATAAAAGTGGCTTTTTTTGATTTTAAAAATGTACTAAGTACAATAAACCCAAGTACCCAATAAAATTGAGCAGTAAAAAATCCAGGAAAATAGTCTTTGTGAAATATTACCCACCAAGTATGAGTTATAGCATTTCCTATCATTCCATAAACTATATAAAATAACATAGGCAAAACTAGAAATTTTAATCTTTTAGTAAATACTGCAACACATCCAACACTAAATGCAAAATAACTAATCATATTGATAGTTACAAATCTTTCTACAGAATAGGCTCTAGCACCAAATAAATTTGGAAACTGAGTATAAAAACCAGTTACAAACTCTTCATTAAAATGAAGAAATTGCCATGCAAATGATGCAAAAAATAGTGGAACAAATGATTTTGCAGTGGGTAATTCAATATTTTTATTATACATAAAATAAAGCAACCCAAGACTAATGATAAGTCCAGGTATAAATGTTAAAACAAGGGGTATACCACCAATATATATAAAAAATAAACCCATAATAAATGCAATGATTGTTGCGATTATTAAATCTTTTTTTTTCAATGTTCCTATGTTCTCTTGTAATGTAATCATAATTTTCCTTTTTAACTAACTAGTTGGTTAATAACATTATTCTATAATTTTTCTTAATTAATAATTAAAATATTTAATTAACTATAAAATTTTAACAATAATAATAACACCATATTTAAAAAGAACACAAAAAAATAGAATACGAGGTGATAAAGACAACTCAGTGTAGATAAAAAAGCGAAATAGTTAAGGTTGTTATTTTCACCTGATTCTTAATTTTATGTATAAAAAAGTCAAGAAGAAACTTTTCTTCCTATTTATACTATTTTTAGTATCATATTAAATGAATAATTTTAAAACCCAATTTTTAGGCTTTATAAACACACCTCCTTTATTCAAAGAAATAGATGGTCTAAGTCAAATAGAATTAGATATAAATGAGATAGAAGAGTTTGATTTTACGCAGTTAAATATCACATCTAAACTTACTTTAGGAAGTAGGATAGAGCGTTTTTTTGAGTTTTATATACAGCAGTCAAGAAACTTTTGTCTAATCAAAAACAACATTCAAATCATAAATAATAAACAAACTCTTGGGGAGTTAGATTTTCTCATTTTTGATAAAAAAGCAGAAGAGTATTTACATGTTGAACATGTATACAAGTTTTATTTATATGATGATTCTATTGAAAATGAACTTGATAAGTATATCGGTCCAAATAGAAACGATACTTTTGTAAAAAAACTAGAAAAGTTAAAAACCAAACAACTTCCTTTATTATATAAAAACGAAACACAAGAATATTTAGAGGGTATAGATGTAAACTTTTTTAAACAAAAGATTTGTTTAAAAGGAAATATCTATGTTCCAATTGATTTTTTAGGTAAAGATATACCTATATTAAATAACTCTTGTGTAAGAGGTTTTTATATTAAGCGTGAAAAATTTATAAAACAAAAGCACTTTAGAGAGTATAAATACCATTTACCGCCAAGGAATGATTGGGTTTGTGATTGTAATACAAATGAAATATGGATGAGTTTTGATGACGTAATAGCTGCAATAGATATATTGTTAACTCAAAAAAAATCTCCTCTCATTTGGTTGAAAAATAAAGGAAATAAAGCTCAAAGTTTTTTTCTTATCTGGTGGTAGTTAAATCCTAATATTTATAATAGATGAGTTTTAACTAATCTTTTTTTTAAAGGTTGTAAGTGATATTTCATTAGAATATGAAATATATTTAAAGGATAGTTTTGAACGAAAATATAATTTATGCATTTATTGCAATATTAGCTTTTATAGCTTATAAAAAGTATAGTCAATATAAGGTCTTAAAACTTGTTCCATCTTTACTTTCTCAAGGTGGTCAAATTGTTGATGTTAGAAGTGTAGAAGAATATGTCTTGGCTCACAAAGATGGAAGTATAAATATTCCCTTGGATTCACTTAAAAATAGAATAAAAGAGTTAGATAATACTAAGCCCATAATACTTTGTTGTGCTAGTGGTAGTAGAAGTGCACTAGCAAAGCGTACTTTAGTGGCAGAAGGATTTGAAAATATTCACAATGCAGGAACATGGAGTTCTCTTCTAAAGGTTTAATTATAATTTTGATATTAGGACACTTAACTATTTTTATATTTAAAGTTAAAATGCTAAAATTAGTTTTTAATTTATATATTTAAGGTGTGTTTTATGTCTATATTTGCTTTACAATCTTTAGCTGGTAGATTTCTAGATGAGGATTTAGAAAATTTTAATAAGAGATTTGATGATTGGTGTATTCATTTTGATAATTATGATGATGCCATGATTATATTAGAAACTCTTGAAAATAGGGAAGCTATAGATATTGTTGAAATAACACCATTAACTTATCCAAAATATTTTTTTAATTCTCTTCAAGGTACTATTTATACAACAAGAGAAATAGATGGCAAAATAGTTTGCGTTATCGAGCCATCTATTGGAGCTAGCTTTAGACTTGCAGTGTGTGATATAAAAACAGGAAAGGTAAAACTAACTAAAACTAGCTATAAAAGTATTCCAAATGTTGAAAGTGCTTTTGCTAATTTTGAAGAATAGTTATGAAAATATCTTATCATCGTAGGCGTAAAATAAAAACTAGAAGAATAGCTTTAAGAGATTTGATTTTGCGTGGTATTGAAGACCCAAAAGATTTAGCAAAAGAGTTAAAAGTTACAGTTCCAACTATAAAAAAAGATTTAGAAGCACTTCAAACTATGAGGGAAGAAGACTTTACTTTTCAAACTAGGCAAACATCTCAAGAGATACTTGATAAAAAAGATGCTATATTAAAAATGCTAGATAATGAAGAGTATTACAATGAAAATGGTGATATAAATATATCAAAGATAACAACAGAACTAGGTACTTCAAGAGCAACAGTTCTGTCTGTTTTAAATGGTGAATAAAATAATAACTAATTTTTCTGGTTTTTTATAGAGTATAATTCTAAATATCTCATAATAATTGCTGAGATATAGGGGATACTTTGAATAAATATAGTTATTGCAAATACATATATTTCTATTATTCTTGTTTTATTTATATAAATTAGTGTGAAAAAAGAGATTAGTAATAATAAACATAAAATAGTTTCATATATTATTGGGTTATCACTCTTTTTAGCTTTTCCACCTTTTTGTGTTCTTTTAAAAGGCAACCCATCTTTTACAAATCCATCCCAAACTGCTTTAAAAATAATAAGTTGTAGACTCATAGAGGCAATAGAACTTAAGAAAGTCTCTTTAAAACTAGCTTTTACTTTGATCCTATATAAAATAAAAGTATGCAAAACATTTACTAAAAATGCAGTAATAATTGGAACTGTTAGTGGAATAGTAGGAATTGTAACACCAACAAATATAATAACAGGCACCCAAATAATATTCATGATAGCCATTATAGGGCCCATAGCATCACTTAACCAAAAAATCCATCCAGTAATAAACTTTTTCTTTTGAGTGGAACTAAGTTTAGTAGCTGAGGGTTTAAATTCCTTCCAGTGTTTTTTTAGAATTTGTATAGCTCCATAAGCCCATCTATGCCTTTGAGTTTTAAATGCTTCAAATGTATCAGGAAGAAGACCATAACCATATCTTTTATTTGTATAGTGTGCTATATAACCTGCTTCAAATAACCTAAGCCCAAGTTCACTATCTTCTACGATGGTATCTGTTCCCCATCCACCAACTTTTAGCATTGCACTTAATCTAACCATAACCATTGTTCCATGTACAACTATGGCATTTTCTTCATTTCTATCAATCATTCCAATATCAAAGAAACCTGCATACTCTTCATTCATTGCTGTTTTTATGATAGATTCATCACCATCTCTATGATCTTGTGGTGCTTGTACTATGGCAACTTTGGGGTCATCAAATAGAGGAACTAAATCAACTAACCAAGTAGGTTCAACTACATAATCTGCATCGATTACTGCTATGATTTCAGCATCTTTATTTGTTTGTTCTAAGGCTTTATTTAATGCCCCAGCTTTAAATCCTGTACAAGTTATATTCATAAATACAAATTTATTACCTAATTCCTTGCATAGGGTTTCAATGGGTTTCCAATAAAATTCTTCTGGTGTATTGTTAATTATTACAAGAACTTCATAGTTTGGGTACTTTAGATTAGACAGTGCTTGTAAAGTTTCAGCTAAGGCATGAGGTTGCTCTTTATATGCTGGTACATGAATAGAGACAAAAGGGATATTCTCAGATGTTAAATTAAGAGGAAATATTCTTGTGGGAGGTGTACCAATTGAAGATTTAAAAAGTTCATTTGCTTTTGCAAGGGTCATAATTACAAGAGGTATCATTAGAAGTGTTCCTATCCCCCACATCCCCCACATCCCCAAATTCATATAGTTGATGAAAGGATACATAAATGCCATTACAATCCCCACTGCCATACCTTGAGCTACTATTGCATAAGCTAAGGCATGATAGATATTTAACTTTTTATTTCTTAGTCCAAAAAATGTTAATAAAGCCCCTATTATAATAGTGGCAATCATTTGATAAAACCAAAATTGGTTTAATTCAATATCTCCTACTAATTTAAACTTTAAATTTCTTTGAGCATCAAATATTCCCCAATATTGTCCTATATTACCTTCTGCATAACCTTTCCATGGTTGGTCAAACGCTTCAATTATATTATAAGACCAACTATTATCTTTAGCAAGATTTATAAATCCTCTAATGGCTGTTGCTTCATTTTTTAAATTAGGTATAGCCTTAACATTATTATAACCATTACTTGGCCAACCTATCTCTCCAATATATATCTTTTTATTTGGAAATAGATTTTCAATTGCCTTATATTTGTCTATAACAAAACTGTTAAATTGTTTGATAGGTACTTCTTCCCAATATGGCAAGATATGGATTGTTATAAAATCAACATGATTAGTTAACTCTTTAGTCTTTTCCCAAATATCCCAAGTTTCAGCACTTGAGATGGGTTTATCAGTGAACTCTTTCATATAATCAATATATGCAAAGAGTTCCTTTTTAGTTAAATCTTTTCTCAGTAAAACTTCATTTCCTACAATAATATTTTCAATTCTATTTGGGTATTTTTTAAGTAATTTTAAAGCTTTTTGAATTTCTATATCATTTTTTTTATAATCACCACTTAACCAAATACCTAAATCAATAGGCATGATTTTTTCATCTGTAGCTTCTAATATAATTTGTGCATCTATTGAAGAGTAAGTTCTAATTTTTTTTGCAATAGGTGACAAAATCTTCAAATCATTTTTTATTTGTTCCTGTGATAAAACTTTTTTTTCATACCCATAATATGGAGTATAAGATAATGATTGTACTTTCTTAGATGGTGATTCAATTAGTGTGACTAAATTATTATGAGAAATCCAAAAGAATATTTGAAATAAGATTGCAATGATAATACTTAATATAATATATCTCAAATTTGTCCTTTGTCGTGTAATTAAGTATTTATTTAGATACCTTATAAGTGCAATTGTATAAAAACATTACTACTTATTAGCTTATGGACTTAAGATATAATGAGTGGTTAATCCATATCTGCTATAATTCTCAATCTAATTTTTAATGAATTTATAATATTGAAAATATGAATGGAGATTTTTAGTGAGAAAAATAAAAAATTTTATACAACTTTTTTTAGGCATTTTTATGATATTTGTAATGACTGCTTGTTTACCCCATCAAGAAGAGTTAAATGTTATGTTAAATAAATATAATATTACTAAAAAAATTTATATTAAAAACGATGTAAATGGATATAACACATATGGAAAAGATAAAGAAGTTATACAAGTTCTAAAAAGAGGAAAAGAATATAATATTGTTGATATAAAAGAAAATTATGTAAGACTTAGAAAATCAAAAAATAATAATCTTAAAAGTGATGTGTGGGTCACTATAGATGAAATAGAAACACAACCAACATATTTTATAACACTACTAATTAGTGTTCCTAACTCAGAAATACTATTAAATAATAAAAAATATAATTCTAATCTTAGATTTCCACGAGGAGTCTATACCGTTGATGTAAGTGCTGATAATTTTTTAGATAAAAGATTAAATTTTGATGTATCTAAAGATACAATTGAAGAGATTACTTTAGATTTTGATATTGAAGCACAAAAATATAAAATGGAAAAAGAGAAAAAGCAAAGAGAAAGAATAGAAAAAGAGAGAATAAGAAAAGAAGAAAAAAAGAGTATTTATATAGATAAAAAACAAAAACTTATGTGGCAAGATAATAGTGCTGTATTAAAAATCAAAAAATCATGGCTAACTAAAACAAATTATGATGGGAAAAACTATTTTAATATAGTTGGTGATACGGCTATGAGTTATTGTAAAAACTTAACTCTTGCTAAATTTAAAGATTGGAGACTCCCTACTAAGGATGAACTGAAAAATCTTTCTACACAAAAAGATAAATTGAAAAATATTAGTTCCAATTGGTATTGGAGTGCTACTTCAAACAATAATAATAGTGAACGAGCATGGAGTATATATTTTGATAATGGTGATGGATATAGTGATCTCAAAAATGCTAGTAATTATGTTCGATGCATACGAGATGGGATACAGTGATAATTAATAAGTAAAGTAGAGGTTCATGAGTATAATTTTAGTTTCAGATGTATTTGGTAAAACACCTGCTTTGATAAATTTGGCAGAAGAACTGAATGCAAATATTATATTAGATCCTTATGATAGTATAAATATGAACTTTAAAAATGAAGCGGAAGCATATTCTTATTTTGTGGATAATGTAGGAGTTGATAAGTATTTTTTTAAATTACTAAAATTAACTACATCTATTTCTTCAGTTACCACTTTGATTGGCTTTAGTGTTGGTGCTTCCGTGATTTGGAAATTATCTAAAAATTCATCAGTTAAAAATATTAGTTGTGGAGTTTGTTATTATGGCTCTCAAATTAGAAACTTTAAAGAAATAAATCCTTTATTTGAAGTAGAGTTAATTTTCCCTAAAATGGAGATTCATTATGATGTTTTGAAGCTGCAATCTGACTTATCGAAAAAACAAAAAGTAAAAACTACAAAAGTAGATTATTTACATGGTTTTATGAATTTCCACTCAACTAATTATAATAAAGTAGCTTATCTGGAGCAATTAAATTACTTGCGTATGAAATTTCTAGGATAAAATACTAATTAATTATTAAATTAAATTTTATTTCTCTATCCTTCCTACTTTAATGGCTATAATATCAACAAATATTTTAAAATAGAGAATCTCATAATTAAAGTTATTAGCAAAATCTTAATTTAGGGCTTATCAAAACACCTAAAGGATATACCTGATAAATATTACAGCAAATGATTCTAAAATACTATTAGTACTTAATAAGCCAAAGGGATATTTGGTCACTCGAACTGATGACCTTGGGAGAAAGACAGTTTATGACTTATTGCCTGATTGGGCTTTTCACGATGGCTGGATGCCAATAGGGCGTCTTGATTTAGAGTCTAAAGGGCTTTTGTTATTTACAACTAATGGCAAGATAGGTGATGCTTTAACTAAACCTGGCAATTGTACTAAGATATATGAGATTTGGGTTAGGGGCTATGTTACTGATGAGCATATTTTTCAAGCCAGTAAGGGAGTGGAAAGTATTCATGGTCTATTAAAGGCAAAAGTTGTAAAAGTAGGTATTGGTGGTGCTAAAACAAAACTCTTAGTGGAACTTGAAGAGGGCAAGAATCGGCATATTCGTAGGCTTTTTGGCGCACTAAAAGATCCAAAATTTGGAACACCTTTGAAAGTCTTAAGCTTAAATCGAATCAGCATAGGAAACTTTAAACTTGACGTAGAGATTGGCAAATGGCGTTATCTTTCTTTGGAGGAAGAGAAAACATTATTTTAAATCTTATCTTATCTTCTTATTAGAGTTTTTTCATATAATGTATGTAGAAAAAGTATTATCTGGAGGAACTTAGTGGTTTTTTATGAAAAAAACAATGAATTGGATTTAGATATAGGAAGTCGGCATTTTGTAATTCAGCGTCGTTATGAAGCATTAGGTGTTATAAATGATTTACTTATTGCCATTTGGTTTTTAATTGGAAGTATTTTCTTTTTAAATGATTCTCTTATGCAAAGTGGTACTTGGTTGTTTATAGTGGGTAGTGCACAGTTTTTAATAAAGCCATTAATAAAGCTACTTAGTTTGATTCATGTATCACGAATATATAATGAAGAACAAAAAAAATATAAAATTAAATATTAATAAAAAATTATATTGGTAAAATTACATAAAATTTTGCACCTTTATAAGTTTTATTATTATATGTTATGTTTTCATTTTTTACAAGTATCTCACCTGAAAAATGTTCATGAATAATTTTTGTACTCATATATAACCCAATTCCAGTACCTTGACTTTTATATTTTGTAGTAAAGTATGGGTCAAATATTTTATCGATAATATCCTCTCTAACTCCACCTGCATTATCTTGTATTGTAATAGTTATTTCATTGTCTTTTTTAAAAAACTCTATTTCAATTACTTTATCTTTTATATCATTTTCATTTAATATATCTTTTGAGTTATTAAGAATATTTATAAAAACTTGTGTTAATTCATTTATTACACCATCTACGAATAATTCATCTTCACAGTGTATAATATTTAGTGTGATAAAATGGTTTTTTAAAGAAGCAGATACTATATCAATGGCTTTATTTAAAGAAATTTCTATGTTGAAATACTCTTTTTTATCATTATTATCTCTTATATAATCTCTAAAATCATCAATTGTACTACTTAAATAATTTGCATATTTCATTACACTATCTGCTGTATTTTCTATTTCATTTTCTTCTAAAAGTTCTAATTCTTTTCTTAGTTTTAAACTGCTCATTTGAATAGTAATAGCACTTAAAGGTTGTCTCCATTGATGAGCAATATTATTAAGCATCTCCCCAATAATTGCCATTCTTGATTGATGTTTTAGAAGAATATCTTGTTCATGATTTTTTTCTACTTGGGATTTGAGATTTTCAAATAATTTTTTTTCTTTTTTATTTAAATATTTTAAGTCGATTATGTTTTTTTCAATATTTTTAGCCATAAGATTAAAAGATTCTTGTAGTTCAAATGTCTCTTTACTATCTCCCAAATTTATTCTTTGTGAATAATCTCCATGTGCAATTGCATTTGCACTATGGGTCAATTTAACTAAATTTTTTGTAATCCATTTACTTATTGCTATAAGTAAAATTGCTGATAATATTAATTCTATCAATGCAATAATAATGCTACGAGTAATCATCTCTTTTTTTGCTTGAATATAAAATTTTGTAGAAAGACCTAAATAGACTTTACCTAATGATTGGGAAAATAAACTTATAGGAATACTTGTATCAAATCTTTCATCTTCCAATGATTTTTTACTAAAAGGATCTAACTCTTTTGTTGGTAAGTTTGAACAATCATTCCATCCAACATTGGCAATACAATTATTTTGATTATCTACAACTACCAAATAATCTACAGTTGGGATATTTTTTGTTTCATTTAAAATCGCATTAATTGTGGCATAATCCATTTGAACAAAAGGTGCTACTAAGGCACTTTTTAACAATATTTTTTGTTCATCTAATCTTATATTTGTTTGGGTAGATAGGTTTGTTTCTAACTGATTTACATTTTTAATTACCATTAAAGTTAGCATTAACCCTTCAATTATTAAACTTGCAATTACCCATTTCCAAGATAATGATATTTTCATTTATTGTATAACCTTTCCATAGTTTTATCCACTATTGAATTCAAGTTGTTTAAATCATTTGCTTGAATTTTTTTAAAACCTTCAAGTTTAGTGATCTCTAAATGCCTTTTACCTTCAGGTGATTTTGAAAAAGCATCTAATGCTTTTTCCCACTCTTCTAAAGTAATACCATCTGCACTTTTTGCTAGATATATTCTACTTGGCTTTGGTTTACTTTGATATATTACATGTACTAAGTCTTTAGTTTTTTTTGTCATAAGTTTTATATAATTTGGTAAAGATAAAATTATCATGTCTGCATTATTATTTAGAAGTATAGATATTGAACTATCTGTTGCACTTGTATATGTATATTTTACTTTATCTCCATCAATAAAGCCTTTATTATCTAACCATTCTTGCGCATCTAATGTTGGAAAAGAAACAGGGTCTAATCCTATGACATGAAGTGGTAGATTTTTACTTTCTAAAATATCTTTATTAGTAGCTAAAAGAATAGTTGATAAGCCCTTAGTGTAAGTCATTATAGGTGTATATTCTCCTAATCTTTGAGCAAGAACTGCAAGATTTGGTGAGGTTAAAATCAAATCATAATATATTCCCATATTAGAACGCTTAGTAAATTCACTAAAATTTTTTGCTGTTAGAATTTGAACAGGCCTTTTAAAATAATTCTGTAGAAAAAGTCTCAAATCTTGATGAGACTGTAAAATTACTCTAGTAGATGAGTGAGGAGCAATACCAATTTTGATTGAATTTTCTTGGGCAACACAAAAGTTTGTAATAAGAAAAATTGATAGTATTAATATTATTAGTTTCATGTTGTATTTCACCTATAAAAATATAATATAATTATAACAAATAATATTAATATTATTTATTAAGTGCTTTTTTATACTTTTTCTAAAATTTAGAACCACATAGTAATAGACAAAATTTATAAAAGTTAAAAGAGATAAAGCTATAATTCGCGAATAAATACTACTTTATTTTTTAAAGGATACACTATCTCAGATTTTTTGCAAAATAATATTGAATCCCTTAATGTACTTACAACTTATGAAGCTATAGCGATGTTCTTAGCTATTGCTTATATCTTTCTTGCAATTAGACAAAGTCTTTGGTGTTGGCCTGCTGCATTTCTTTCTACATTGATTTATACTATTTTATTTTTTGATGTTTCATTACTTATGGACTCTTTTTTAAATGTTTATTATCTTATCATGGCTGTATATGGTTGGTATTCCTGGAAATATGGAGGTAAAGAAGAACAAGAGTTGGAAGTTGTAACTTATGGGGTAACTCAGAATATCAAGATTATTATACTTCTTTGTGCGGTTTCATTAATCCTTGGATATATTATGACAAATTATACTACTGCAAGTTTTGCTTATATGGATTCTTTTACTACTGTTTTTGCTATTTTTGCTACTTTTTTACTTGCCAAAAAAGTGTTGGAAAACTGGATTTATTGGATTGTTATTGATGCTGTATCTATTTATATATATATTCAAAAAAGTTTGAACTTGACAGCTTTATTATTTATTATTTACACTATTTTAGCTTTTATAGCTTACAAAAATTGGAAAGAAGAATATGACTATAGAAAAGTTACAACGATGCAAAATTTTTAAAGACGAAACTCTTTTTAGCCTTAAACTACTTAAAAATCAAGGCTATTGCAATATAAATTATAAACTTAAAACATCTAAGAATATCTATCTAATACGAAAATTTATAAGTGATGAAACAGTTAATATTAATAGAGAGTTTGAGTTTAAAATTCAAAAAATCGCTTATAAAAAAAAGCTTGCTGCAAAACCTTTATTTTTAGATACCTCTGAGAACTTTATGATATGTGAGTTTTTAAAAGGTAAGCATAAAAATAGCCTTAATACTCAAGAAATAAAGCGATTAGCAAAGATGATTAAAAAACTTCATACAATAAAGAGTGATGAAAAACCATATGACTTTGAAAAACCATTGATGTTATATAAAAAAGTTCTCAAAAGTAAAGAAGCACGAAAAAGCATTTGTATTTGTGAAAAAGAACTAAAAGTATTACAAAAATATAAAAAAACATTGGTAACTACTCATCATGATTTAAACCCAATGAATATACTTTTTAACAAAAAAGATATCAGATTTATTGATTGGGAATATGCAGGAGTAAATGATTGTTATTTTGATTTGGCAACGCTTTGTTTTGAATTTGGATTAAATAAAAAAGAGGAAAAAATTTTATTGATAAATTATCAAAAAAAAGCAAATAAAAAAGATATTATAAAACTTCATTCTTATATTAATATATACAAAAATATCTGTAAGTTGTGGTTTATGGATTTAAAAAAAGATTAGAATATTTACTTTTCTTAACTAATTTGAATGCAATTTTATCTTTATAAAATAGTTCATTATCCTTTATTTAATAACTAAATTTGGTATAAAATTTTTATTTAAGAATAATTATGTGACTATATAAAAGATTAGAAGTTAAGTGTTCAATAGAATCAAAAAAATAATGTAATCATAAGAAAGGATAAAAAATGATACATGAATCTAAAGAAAACAGTAAAAGTTTAAGTAGTCTGTTAAAAAGAAGAGAATTTTTTAAAAGTATAACTTTTCTTAGTTTAATAACTTTTTCAACAACTCCACTTCATGCAAAAGGCTCTAAAGAACAATTTAAATATCAAGATACACCCAAAAATGGAAAAGCATGTAAAGATTGCATGCATTTTGAAGCTGAAACAAATACCTGTAAAATTGTAAAAGGCTCAATTGATGCTAATGGTTGGTGTACTTTATATAAAGAACCTCCTAAATAACTTTAAATAGAAGAAAAGGTATAGAGTTAATATCTATATCTTTTTGTTTATTTCTTAACTCACAAAATTCTATATTTTATTTTTTTAGAGACCTTTAAAATCTTTTTTATATATTTTATATACAATTGCGTTTATAAAGGAATTTAATGTCAAGTGAACAAAAATCTTTATTTATAGATAGAGGTGTTTTATTTATGCTTTTAAGTGCATTACTTGGAGCTGTTAATGGAGCATTAGCAAAGATGTTATCTGAAAGTATGGATCCTATTGAAATAGTATTTTATAGAAACTTAATGGGGATTGTAATTATCTTATTTACTATAAAAAAATATCATGTATCAATTGATATGTCAAAGTTACATTTACTTTTTTTAAGAGGATTATTTGGAAGTGTAGCTATGTTATTGTTTTTTTATACAATTGCTACTATTCCCTTAGGAGAAGCTGTAGTTTTAAATAAAACCTCACCTTTTTTTGTGACAATACTTGCTTATTATTTGATGAAAGAAAAAATCAATCTTAATACTTTTTTTGCTCTTATTATTGGATTTATTGGAATTGTTTTTATAATGAAGCCTTTTGGTATTGAGATATCTTATGAGCATATTTTGGGAGTTTTAGGTGGTTTTTTTGCAGCAGCTGCATATGCCACTATCAAAAAAATCAAAGATATTTATGATGCAAGAGTTATTATGCTTTCATTTATGGGAGTTGGAATTATTATTCCAATAGGGCTTTTTTTATTCACTCCTTATGTTCACTTTAAAGTACATTTGGAACTATATATTTGGGCACTTTTAATTTTGATGGCTATTATTTCAACTGGTTCACAATGGTTTCTTACTCGCGCTTATAGTCTTAGTCGTGCAAGTATTATTGGAGTTGTAAGTTATACAAATATTCCTTTTGCTATTGGTTTTGGGTATTTGTTAGGAGATTTACTACCTGATATGTATACTTTTTTAGGTATTATACTTATTGTAATTGGTGGTATTTTAGTAAGTAAAAAGGATAAAAAATGAAAGTAAATATTCCCTCAAGAGAAGAGATAGAGATTTTAAATGTTGTATTTGATTATAATGGTACAATCGCTATTGATGGTAAATTAATTGAAGGTATTGAAAAAAGCATAAATGAACTTTCCAACTCTTTTAATTTTTATGTAATTACTGCTGATACTTATGGAAGTGTAGAAAAAGAGCTTGGAGATACAAATTGTGAAGTTATAAAAATAGCAAAGTCTTCTCAAGATGTTAGCAAGTTAGAGTTTATCAAAAATCTAGGGTCTTCTACAACATTAAGTGTGGGAAATGGACGAAATGATAAATTGATGTTAAAAGAGTCTATTTTGGGCATTGCAGTTTTACAAGATGAGGGCTTATGTACTGAAACTTTGTTGAATAGTGATATTTTAGTAAAATCGATTTTTGATGTATTCTCTTATTTGAAAGATTCAAATAAATTAATAGCCACACTAAGAAATTAATCTACTTTTTGTTTGCTTTTTTCAATAAGTTCCTTAAACTCTTTAAATAACTCTGGGTCATGTTTTGTTCCATTTTCTGTTTCTAGAATTGACATGATTTCATTATGGCTTCGTTTGTCATGGTAAGGTCTAGGTGATGCCATAGCATCATAACTATCTGCTAGTGAAAGTATACGAGAATATATAGATATCTCTTTATCTTTGAGTTTATCAGGATATCCTTTCCCATTATAATATTCATGATGATGTCTGACTGCATTGGCTATTATTTCACTATTTTCAAAATGCATACTTTTTACTAATTCTTCACTTTTTAGAGTATGGCTTTGCATAACTTTCCATTCTTCATTATCAAAAGGAGTAGTTTTTAACAATATTCTATCAGGTATACCAATTTTACCTATATCATGAAATGCAGCACTAATGCGCAGAATTTTTATTTGAGTTTCATCTAATCCTATACAAATACCTAATTCTTCAGAAATAGCTACAACTCTTTCAGAGTGTAGTTGAGTATGCTCATCTTTTTGCCCTAAAGCCAATAAAAGTGCTTTTGAACATTCACAAATTACTTTATCTTCTAATTCAAATATTCCCATTTTAAATCCTTATTATTATTCTAACATAAAAATAAAAAATCTAAAACAAGACATTTATTTTACTTTTTTAGTTAATCTTTAATTAAAAAGTACTTAGATATTAATAGAAAAAATAATGTCTATGCACTTTTTAATATTATAGACAAAATAATATGATAAGATAGGCCTACAAGCGATAAATAGTATTTTTATGTAATAAGAATACTTTTATAAAAAAATAAGGATGATAAATGGCTAAAATAAACTATAATTACGAAAAACGAGCTCGAGAATTAGAAAAACAGAAAAAAAAAGAAGAAAAGCGTAAGAAAAAAGAGGCACAAAATAATAATGATGAAAATCTAGAAGGTAACTCTGCACCTACTGATGAAAACAACTAAGTTGCTTTTTTTATAAGTTAATTGAGATAAAAAGGGAGTAAACTTATTCTCTCCCCCTTTTTTAGATTATTTTTTCTTGTTTTTTTTATTTTTCTTTTTTGAAATTTTTTTATCTTTTTTATCTTTTTTATCTTTTTCTCAACTTGAGGTTTTTTTTCATCAATTACTTCTTTTACATCTTCAATTTTATCTTTTAAGTTAGATATATCTGTATCTTCTTTAGTTTCAACAAGCACAGTTTCTTCTTTTAATACTGTAAGTTCAGCAGGAAAAGATGCTATACCTATTGATTTATATTTTGTAAGGATATACTTAACTTGTCCTATACTAAGAGTCGAACTCTCAGCTGCTTTAGCGTGTGTATTTCCTTCATCAATTAGCAATAAAGCTTTTGCTTTTTTTGCATCAATAGAATCACTAGTTTTAACATTATATTTTCTCCAAATAATTTTTATAATAAAATAATAGTATAAAATATATAATTTATATATATTATCTATAAAATTTAGAATTTAATTTAATTTTTTTAGGGTATTAGATGTACAATATACAAATAGAAAGATAAGATATTTTATAAAAGAGAAAAGAGATAATGAAAAGTAAAACTGCACTTATAATTGGTTCTTCAAGAGGAATTGGTTTGGCTATTGTAGAAGAGTTATTAAAACGAAACTGGAATGTAATTGGAACTATACGAGAAGGTAAGAGAACAAAACTTCATGATTTGGCTGAAAAATGGAAAGATAAACTTCAAATACAATATCTTGATATAACAATACCTGCTCAAATAGAAGCTATTAAATCTAATTTTAGAGAAGAAGAATTAGACCTTGTTTTTGTTAATGCAGGTGCTGTAAATGAAAAGGGTATGAAAGAAACAATTGGTGAAATTTCAACTGAAGAATTTGTCAAAGTTATGGTTACAAATACTCTTTCTCCTATGAGAGTAGTTGAACAACTTATTGAAAAAGTTCATAAAGGTGGAGTTGTTGGTGTGATGTCTTCAGGACAGGGAAGTATTTCTGATAATGAAAATGGTGGTAATGATGTTTATCGAGCGAGTAAAGCAGGACTAAATATGATTATGAGAAGTTTTGCTGCAAGAAAAGGTAAAGAACATGCACTTTTACTTTTAGCCCCAGGATGGATTAAAACAGATATGGGAGGAGAAGAAGCAAAATTTTCTATTGAAGAAGTAATTGGAGATATTGTTGATACTATTGTTAATCAAGAAGGAAAAATAGGGCTTCAATATTTAGATCGTTTTGCTAAGCCTGTTAAATGGTAGAGTATAAATAAAAGCTTGATAATAGGAGGAACTTTTTGAAAATAAACTATAATTTTCAAAGCTCCTTCTTTTTATAAATTAGTATTATTTCAAAAACCAAACTATTACAAAGCCTTTATATAATAAACTGCGATACTATATAAAGGGCATAATCATATGAATAACGATTTATCATCTATCAAACCCGATAGACCAAGTATTATAACTTCAGAAATTGAAGCTATACATTTCTATCGTAAGATGGATACAAAGGCAACTGTTGAAGAGATGCTTACAGGGAAGTATGTTCTTGTAGAAGAGTATTACAGCAATGGATTAGAAGTTTTATCTGAACTAAAAAAAAATCTTTTAAAAAAATATAAAGATAAAAGCTTTCAAGGACAAAGAGACTATCGAAGTGCATTTAGAGAAGCCTCACATAGATTGTTATTAAAAGTAAAAGATAATAAGCTACTTGTTAAAAAAGCTCCCAAGATTGGTTGGTTAGAGTTATTATATCCAGAGGTTTCAGAATTTTATATCTCTTTTCCTGAAGTTCAAGGAATGAATAGTTCATGGCAATGGTATGAAAAAGGAATTGAAGTTAAAACTTTAGATATAACTCTTCATCCCTTTTATGGTGCATACTTTCCAACTAGGTTTGACCACTTAAAATTATTTGATAAGTGGCTAAAAAAATATGAGGGTTCGAAAGAAAACGTAATCGAAATCGGAATCGGAAGTGGTGTTTTATCATTTCAATTAATCCAAAATGGTTTTGAACATATTTTTGCAACAGATACAAATAAAAATGCAATTATTGGAGTAAAACAAGAGAGTAAAAGATTGGGATATGAAAACAAAATTACACTTAATCATGGTGATTTGTTTGATAATTGTGATGTTATGGCTGACTTGATTGTTTTTAATCCTCCTTGGTTATTAGCAAAACATAAACTAGAAGAAGGTCTTGATAAAGCTATTTATTATGAAGAAGAGTTATTTCCTAGATTTTTTGAACAGGCACAAAAGCATCTTAAGGCTGAAGGAAAAATAGTTTTAATATTTTCAAATTTAGCTCAAGTGTTTGATACAGAAAGTACTCATCCTATAATAGAAGAGTTACGAAATAATAATCGTTTTAGAAAAGAGTTACACTTACGAAGAGATGTAAGAGCTTCATCGAAAAAAACACAACGAACTGATTCAAGAGAGAATGAAAAAGTTGAATTATGGGTTTTATCACAAAAATCTGAGAAGTAAAATAGATAGATTGATATTTTAAGTATATTTGAAGAGTTATAAGCGGAAAGACCGCTTATAAAATAACATTATTATTGAGCAGTAACGTTTTCTGCTTGAAGACCTTTATCACCTTGAGCAACCTCGAAAGTAACTTTTTGACCATCTTCTAATGAAACTCTACCATATCCAGTACTGTTGATGTTTCTATAATGTACGAATACATCTTTCCCACCATTTTCTTGTTCGATAAATCCAAAACCTTTTTCGCTGTTAAACCATTTAACTGATCCATTTACTAATTCTGCCATTGTAATTCCTTTTGTTGATACACAATTTTACTTGTGCTATATAAAATCTAATTATGAAGCTATCTTGTGGAGTGATTTTACTGTCAACGAAAGGTTATCAATATAAAGCATGCCATAGATGAAATTCGAAATCATCTTTCAATTAAATTCAGTATACCTGAATTATTTTAAAAAGCTAGGGTAAAGAAGAAAAGATGTGTTATTTTAGGAGTTTTCAGTTATTTTTATTAGCAAATACTATAAAATCAAATTAAAAAGAATATTATATATGTTTAAAACAAATGATTATTGGGAAGAAGAGTTTATTGAGTATGATGATAAACACTTTGATTCTATCTATTTTGATAACTGCACCTTTATAAAATGTGATTTTTCTAAAAGTCTTATTCAAGGCTGTAAGTTTACTGAGTGCACTTTTATATCTTGTGATTTGTCTTTGAGTGTTTTGAAAAATTGTGTATTTAATGATGTTACTTTCGAGAACTCAAAACTTCTTGGAATATCTTGGAGCTCTTGTGAAGAACCTTTTAATGTAGAATTTGATTCTTGCAATATTTCACAAAACTCTTTTCATCTTTTGGATTTGAGACAAATTAAATTTGTAAATTCACTTATTAAAGATACTGGGTTTGAAGAGTGCAACCTTGAAAAGGCACTTTTTAAAACTTGTGATTTAGAACAATCTGTATTTGTAAAAAACAATCTACAAAAAGCCAATTTTGAAACTTCAAAAAACTATTTAATTGACCCAAAACAAAATGATATAAAAAATGCTACATTTTCTCTTCCTGAGGCTTTGAGTTTTTTAACTCTTCTTGCAATAAAACTAAGATAGCTTTTTTATTAAAGGATAATTTTTTTCCTTTAATAAAATTTATTAATTTTACTTTAAAACTTTTTATATATACTTCTACTATCAAAAAATTAAACAAGAAAAAAAGGAAATAAAATGATAGTAACAAAAAAAGCTCCAGACTTCACAGCAACAGCTGTAACAGCAGATGGTCAAATTGTAGAAGATTTTAATTTATATGAAAATATTGGTGAAAAAGGTGCAGTATTATTTTTCTGGCCTTTAGATTTTACATTTGTTTGTCCATCAGAGATTATTGCTTTTTCAAAAAGAGTAGATGATTTTAAAGAGAGAGGTGTACAAGTTATAGGTTGTTCAATTGATTCAGAGTTTGCTCACTTTGCTTGGAGAGAGACAAAAGTAGAAGAGGGTGGAATTGGAAGAGTTAAATTCCCAATGGTTGCAGATATTACAAAACAAATTGCAAGAGATTATGATGTATTGCTTGATGAATCTGTAGCACTTAGAGGATCATTTTTAATTGATAAAGATGGAACAGTAAGACATGCAGTAATAAATGACTTACCACTTGGAAGAAATATTGATGAAATGGTTAGAATGGTAGATACAATGATATTTACAAATGAAAATGGTGAAGTATGTCCAGCAGGATGGAACAAGGGTGATGAAGGTATGAAAGCAAACAAAGAAGGTGTTGCTGAGTACTTAGGTAAAAATGAAAATAAATTATAGGAAATAAAATGTCAAAATATTTAGAATTAGATCAAAATAATATAGAAGATACAGTAAAAGAGGGTGTGTCATTAGTTGACTTTTGGGCACCATGGTGCGGACCTTGTAGAATGATTGCTCCTGTTATAGAACAGTTAGCCCAAGAGTTTGAAGGAAAAGCAAAAATATGTAAAGTAAATACAGAAGTTGAACAAGACTTAACTGTAAAATATGAAATAAGATCAATACCTACTATTCTTTTCTTTAAAGATGGTGAAATAGTTGACCAAATAATTGGAACAACTACAAAAGGTGCTCTTGAAGAAAAAATAAACAAATATTTATAATATATAAAAAAGCAAGGTCTTCCCTTGCTTCTTTACTACTACCATAACTTGCGAAATCCAACTATTATATCTATTCTTTATATACAAAAAATAATGAATTAATAAGTTCAAAAATATAAGTTCTCTTACAGTTTAAAAAAATATAATAAAAAGTATATTAAAAAAAGGAGATAAAAATGGCAAGCGAAGGTTATCATGAACCAATCGAAGAATTAAGTGTTGAAACACGAGATATGCACAGAGCAATAGTTTCTTTGATGGAAGAGTTAGAAGCTGTTGATTGGTACAATCAAAGAGTAGATGCATGTAAAGATGAAGAACTAAAAGCTATTTTAGCTCATAATAGAGATGAAGAAAAAGAACATGCTGCTATGGTTTTAGAATGGATTCGTCGAAAAGATGCAACTTTTGATAAAGAGTTAAAAGATTACCTTTTTACAGAAAAAAAGATTGCACATAGTTAAAAAACTATGTGTAACATGAGAGTATAATTTCTTAACTTTACTCTCTCACAAATTAAAACAAATATCTTTTTATTTTCTAAACTTAAAGATAATTCAGTTAATATTAAATAAGTTATAAAAGAAAAGGATTGTAGATGAATATAATAGTATTTTTGTTAATAGGTGCAATTGCAGGTTGGTTAGCAGGCAAAATAATGAATGGCGGTGGCTTTGGACTTATAGGTAATATTGTTATTGGTATTGTTGGTGCTGTTGTTGGTGGTTTTGTATTTGCTTTTGTTGGACTAAGTGCAGGTGGATTTATAGGTTCTATTGTAATGTCTACAATAGGTGCTGTGGTATTACTATATATTGTAAAAATAGTCAAAAAAGTTTAATATAAATTCAACTCTTCGGTTAGGTAAGCATATTTTTTGGCTAAATGTAACTATTGAGGATAAATTTTATATTGATTTAATAAAAAGTATTAAATGAAATTAATTTAAAAGTAACCGCAATAATGTACTATGCTTAATAAATTTTAAAAAGTATAATTTCCCAAAACAAAGGGGAAATTATGAATATAGTATTTTTCTTATTATATTGCTGTTTAATGATAATAACACCAGGTCCTACAAATATTATGATTCTTACAACTGTACATAATTATGGAGTTAAAAGAGCTTTTGAATTTTCTATTGGTGCATCATTTGCATTTTTTGTATTATTAAGTATATCTGTTATCTTTAATTCTTTATTGATAAATTATTTGCCAAATATTATAGTTATTTTACAAGTTGTTGGAGCTATGTATATGTTGTATTTAGCATATCAAATTTTAAAGATAAATAATACTTCCAAAAAACAAAACCAATTTTCATCTTTTAAAACAGGTTTTTTTATGCAATTTGTTAATCCAAAACCAGTATTGTTTGCATTGACTGTTTTCCCAAGTTTTATTTTGCCTTATTATACCTCTTTTTGGTATTTGACACTTTTTGTGGTATTGATTACAATTATTGCTTGTCTTGCTTTTTTATCATGGATTTTATTTGGAAAAGTATTAAAATCTTTTTTGGATAAGTATAATAAGTTAGTAAATAACATAATGGCAATATTTTTAATAATATGTGCTGTTGTAATTTCAGGGATATTTAATTAAATGAGTTATTATGGATAAGTTTACTTATAAAAATAGAGTAGATATAACAGCACTAAAAGCAAAAATGGAAAAGTTCTCATACAAAAAACACTCCCATGAAGAGTATGCTTTGGGTGTAACTTTAAATGGAGTTCAAAAATATAACTTAGATGGAGTTTCCCAATCTTCATATAAAAATGGAGTAATGCTTTTCAATCCGGAACAACTACATGATGGAGAATCAGGATGTAATGATGAGTCTTTAGATTATGTGATGTTATATATTAAACCAGAACTTTTTTTAGAAGCATTAGGTAAAAAAGATATCGTCAAGTTTTCTTCTTCTATTGTATATAATGAAAAACTAAAGCAAGATATTATTAATCTATCATCTGCTATTTTATTTGAAAAAGATGAGTCTTTATGTTCTGAATTATTGTTAAATATTACAGATAATTTCTCTACTAGTGATTTTATTTTAGATTATAAAAAAGAGAATTTAATTGTCAAAAAAGCTAAAGAGATGATTTATTATGAGTTGGGTGATGTTTTAAATATAGCTGAAATATCAAAAGAGTTAAACTTAAGCAAATTTCAATTTATAAGAATGTTTAAGGCAAATACAGGAATAACTCCTTATCAATTCTTTTTAAATTGTAAATTGATTCATGCTAAAATATATTTAGAACATACAAAAGATTTATATGCAACAGTTGTAGAGTATGGTTTTAGTGACTTATCTCACTTAAATCGTCACTTCAAAAGAGTCTATGGCTTAACAGCTTATGAGTATATTCAATCTTTAGTTTGAGTAAAAGGGAAATTAATGGGAATTTTTAAAATAGTTATTTTATTAAGTTTGTTTTTTAACTTTGCCTGTGCTAATGACAAAGAAATAAAAAGTATCTTTGATAAAGTACAAGTTAATGGAACACTAGTTATCTCATCATTAGCTGGCAAAAAAGTGCATATATATAATAAAAAAAGAGCAATGACTAGATATATTCCAGCTTCAACTTTTAAGATACCAAATACACTTATTGCACTTGAAGAAAGAGTGATAAAAGATGAAAATGAAGTAATAAAATGGGATGGAGTTGTAAGGTCTTATGAACCTTGGAACAAAGACCAAACTCTGCAAAGTGCTATTTCAATTTCTTGTGTATGGTGTTATCAAAGATTTGCAAAAAAAATTGGTAATGATAAATATTTAGCTTATCTAAAAGAATTACATTATGGTAATGAAAAAACAGGTTCAGATGTGACAACTTTTTGGTTAGAAGGTGATTTGAAAATATCTGCATTTGAACAAATTGACTTTTTAAAAAGGCTTTATAATAATGATTTGCCTTTTAAACAAAAATATATAGATATAACTAAAAAAATACTAACAGTAGAAAAAACAAAAGAGTATACAATCAAGGCAAAGACTGGTTGGTCAGGAAAAATTGGCTGGTATGTTGGTTATGTGAAAAATAAAAAGGGTGTTTGGTTTTTTGCTTTAAATGCTGATATCTCAAATAAGCAATTAAAATATAGAAAAGAAATAGTATTGCAAGCTTTAAAGGCAAAAAAAATAATATAGTCTTATTTTGATATACTTTTAATAAATTAGTGGAGTTGGAGAAAATAAATGATAAGTATGGAATTTTTACTTACTTCTTTAGTTGTAGTTTTAATACCTGGAACAGGTGTTTTATATACTGTTTCCACAGGACTATTTTTTGGTAAAAGAGCTAGCTTTTTTGCTTCACTTGGATGTACTTTAGGTATTGTTCCTTCTCTTTTAGCAAGTATTTTAGGATTGGCTGTTGTTATTCATACTAGTGCTCTTGCATTTCAAATAGTAAAATATGCAGGAGTTGTTTATTTATTATATTTAGCATACTTGATGTGGAAATCAAATGATTCTTTATCTTTAAATGAAGAAATTAATGCTAAAGGAGTGTTATCAATAACCTTAAAAGGATTTTTGATTAATATATTAAATCCTAAACTTACAATCTTCTTCTTAGCTTTTTTACCACAATTTCTACCAATAAATAATGCCTCTTATACAAGTGATATGCTAAGCTTAGGTGCAATTTTTATGCTTATGACTTTTATTGTTTTTATTTTATATGGATTGCTCTCAAATAGTATTCGAAATTATTTAATTAATTCTCAAAAAATTAGTAGATTTATACAGCGAGCTTTTGCTGGAACATTTGCTTTATTAGGGATAAAATTAGCTTTTGCAAATCAACAATAATAAATATACAAAAGGAAAATTAAATGAATTCGGAAATATCATTAATCATTGATATCGTAGTAAAAAATGGGCTAAGAGATAAACAAATTGAAGCCTTTAAAGAATTGGCTCCCTTTGTATTAAAAGAAGAGGGATGTATTCAATATGAACTAAAAGAAGTACAAGGAGATAAAAATAGATTTATTATCCTTGAAAAATGGGCTTCCAAAGAGGCACTTTTAGCACATGATAAAACTGTTCATATGATAGAAGCAGATTCAAAAAGTTCACTATTTAGGGAGAAAACAACTGTTTTAAAGCTTTTTGATATTTAAAATAAATAAAAGATTTGTATAGAAAGTTTGCTGATGATTGCTTTGCTACTTAATAGTATCTTTTTTCTTTTTCCTAATTGAATATGAAAAGCTCCTTTTATCATCTTTTGTATAGGATTGTGCGACAAATTTATAAAAGTAGGAGTGAAAGATGAATGTATTAATTGTATATTGTCATCCTGAATCCAAATCATTTAATGGATCATTAAAAAATGTTGCAAAAGAGACATTTGAGGCACAAGGTGATACAGTTGAAATTTCTGATTTATATGGTGAAAATTTTGATCCTGTTGAAAAAGCTGAGCATTATAAAAATAGAATAGATTTAGATAAGTTTGATCCATTATCTGAACAAAGAAATGCATACAAAACTGATACTCTTCCTGATGATGTAAAAAAAGAAATAGAAAAAATAGAAAAATGTGACTTACTTATTCTTCAATTTCCTATGTGGTGGCACCAACAACCAGCAATGCTAAAAGGTTGGTTTGATAGGGTTTTTGTTAGTGGAGGCTTATATACTAGTAAAATGAGATATGATAAAGGCTATTTTAAAGGAAAAAAAGCAATTTGTTCAGTCACTTCAGGAGCACCAAAAGCAACCTTTACAAAAAATGGTAGAGGTGGAGGAAAAATTGAAGTTTTACTAAAATCTATGAATTTTTCACTCCATTATATGGGCTTTACAGTACTTCCACCATTTTTGTCAACTGAAATACAAAATAAAGGATTTACATACATGTCTCCTGATAAATTTGATTTACATTTACAAGAAACTATGAACAAATTGGAAGAACATCTTAAAAACTTAGATAAAGAAGAGCCCTTAAACTTTCCAGGATGGGATGATTGGGATGAATTTGGTATTGAAAAATTATAGTCTTGAGTATGTAAAAGGAAAAAGTAAATGATAATAAAAGCAGTTTTTCATATTGATGAAATAGAAAAATGGGATTTAACTTTGGCAAATGTTGAAAATCTTTTAAAAGGCATTGATATAGAAAATTCATATATAGAAATTGTCGTGAATTCTAAAGCTGTACTTGCTTGTAAAAAAGATTCTAAAATAAGTGAAAAATTAGAAAAACTAGTTTCTAATAAAGTGGATATAATTGCTTGTAACAATGCTTTGAAAAATCTCAATATTGAAAATGAGATGTTATATTCATTTGTAAAAATAGTACCAATAGGTGTAAAAGAGATAATTGTAAAACAACATGAAGGTTATGCTTATATAAAACCTTAATTAATAAATAAAGTGAACTAATGAATTTAGAAATAGAACATGCCCTTACCGTTTTTATGGCTTTTTTTGCAATTATGAACCCTATTGCAAATACTACTGTTTTTGCAGCGCTTACTGGTAGTGAAAATCAAACTACACAAAAAATGATTGCTAGAAAATCTTTAATTATAACCTTTGTGATAATAGTTTTGTTTGCAATTTTAGGTAAATCGATTTTTCATCTATTTGGGATAACTCTTCCTGCTTTGAAAATAACTGGGGTATTTTGATATTTTTAGTTGGTTATCATATGCTTCAAGGTTCAAATTCTAAGATGCATACAGCAAAAGAGAGTGAAGATACAGATGTATCTATATCTCCTTTAGCTGTACCACTATTAGCAGGTCCTGGAACTATAGCAACAGCAATGAATTATTCTGCAAGTGGTGGTTGGATTGAGATTATTATTACTGTTGCTGTATTTGCTATTTTGTGTATTATTACTTATATTTGTTTTATATTTAGTTCAAAAATTGTATCAACTGTTGGTGAACATGGGCTTAGTCTAGTTACAAGATTGATGGGTTTAATTTTAGCGGTTATTGGTGTACAGATGTTAATAATAGGTATTAATTCAACATTTAAATTTTTATCTTAGCTTGATAGAAAGATATAAATTATTTATTATATTTTTCTATCTCTTTTACTGCTTTAACAGCTGCTGGAAGTAAGGATTCACTAAGTGCTGGATGGATGTATAACATTTCTTTTAGATGTCTTATATCATTGTTTATATGCATCACAGCCAAGACTTGATGTATCATTGTAGAACTCTCAGGACCTATCATATGACATCCTAGTATCTCATAGTTTTTTGGATTTATTATAAATTTTGTTACAGGGTATTCTAGTTTTGTTGACATAGCTTTTGAACTAGCAAGCCAATCTGTAGTTGTAGCTACATATTCTATATTTTGTTTTTGGGCTTCTTGTTCTGTTATTCCAACACTTGCAATTTCAGGTTCTGTAAAAACAGCATGGGGCATATATTTGAATTTTAACGGTTCTTTACAATCTTCAAATAAAACTTTTCCTAGATGATTTATCTCATATGCTGCTGCGTGTTGTAGCATATATTCGCCAGTAGCATCACCTACAACATAAACACCTTTTGCATCAGTTTCAAAGAATTCATTTTTTTGTATAAAACCTCTTTTATCTGTTTTTATAGAGGTGTTTTCTAGTTTTAGACTAGAAGAGTTTGATTTTCTTCCTATTGCATAAAGTACAGCATCACAATTATGTTTTTTACTTGTTCCATCTTTATTTTCTAAGATCAAATCAAATTGATTATTTTTATAATCAATAGTTTTGATTGTTGTATTAAACTCAATATCAACTTTTTTGCTAAATTGTTCTTTAAATATCTTAGAGATATCTTCATCCTCTTTACTTAAAACATTTTCACTTCTTACTAAGAGTTTTGTTTTTATCCCTATAGCTGAAAAGAATCCAGCTAATTCACAAGCTATAAAACCAGCTCCAACTATTGAGATAGATTTTGGAATCTCCCCTTCTAGTGGAAAGATATCATCACTAGTCCAAGCTTTTTCATGTTCTGGTTCTTTTGGCTTTGTTCCTGTAGCTATTACTATAGTTGGGGCAGTTAATTGTTGTTTATTAACCTCTACAATATTATTGGAAATAAAAGAACCCACCCCTCTAAAAACCTCTACATTTTCGTTAAATTTATTTTTATACATTTCATCAACTTGTGAAATGAAATCGTTTGTTTGTTTAAATATCTTTTTACTATCTATTTCATTAATTGTTGAGTCTATAAAGTGTCTATTTGATTCTTTTACAGCATTTGCAACATGAGCATAACCTATTAAAAGTTTTGAAGGGGTACAACCTCTATTTGAACATGTCCCACCTAAGCTTGATTTTTCTATAATGGCTACTTTTTTACTGGCTTTCCCAGCAGTTGCAGCTAAATTACTTGCTCTTCCTGCTCCAATTATGATTAAATCGAACTTTTTCATATTTTAGCCTTTAATATTTATTATATTTATTGTATACAAGAAATATTAATGGCTTGATTAGAGTTTAATATTAATTACTTTGTTTTTTGTAATAATTCATAATTTTTGTAGTAATTTATAGTTTCCATCAAAAGTAGAGCAATTATTCCCATAATCCAGTATATGAACCATTGTGAAATCATACCAATAAATCCACCTTCAGAATAATAATCATAAACTTGAAATGCTAAAAAAAATAGAACAGTTGATTTTAAAGAGATATCACTATTTTTATTGAAATTTATTATTTCATAATCTTTTAGTTTATATTTAAAATATAAAAATGCAAAAGCAATTGGAATCAATCCAACTATATATAAATAGTCCTCTTTTAGTATTTGTATTGTTTTATTCTCACCTAATACAAATAGATAAACTGCTATGATAGCAATAAAAGTTAAAGCAAAAAGATTAATTGGTTTATTCAAAATATTTCCTTGTATTTTTGTGATTTTATCAAAAAAAACATTAAGGATATAAAACTAAATAATTTAGTAAACTATAATAATAAATATAAAAGGTTTTATAATTGAATGATAATAATAGAAGTGTTGGATTATTTGGAGCTATTGCCATTGGTGTTGGTGGAATGGTGGGTGGAGGTATCTTTGCTGTTTTAGGTGAAGCTGTATCTTTAGCTCATGGAGCTACAGTTGTTGCTTTTTTATTAGCTGGTTTCGTAGCAATACTTACCTCTTACTCATATGCAAAACTATCTGTAAAATTTCAAAGTAAAGGTGGAACGGTAAGTTTTATTGATAATGCCTTTGGTCATAATTTTTTATCAGGAAGTGTTAATTTTATACTTTGGTTAAGTTATTTAGTAACTATTTCTTTATATGCAGTTGCTTTTGCTTCTTATGCAGAAGTTTTATTTTTAGATAAATCTACATTTTTTATGAATCATTTATTCATAAGCTTAGCTATTATTTTGCCTTTAGTTATAAATTTAATAAGTGCTTCATTTGTAAGTAAATCTGAGACAATTATCGTGATTATAAAAGTAGTATTATTAATAGTTATTATTGTTTCAAGTGCTTCATTTGTGGATACTCAAAGATTCAATCCAAGTAATTGGAAAGATAGTTTTTCTATCTTAGTTGCGGGAATGGTTATCTTTGTTGCTTATGAAGGGTTTGAACTTATTGCAAATGCAGCAGAAGATATAAAAAATCCAAAATCAAACTTGCCAAGAGCCTTTTATGGCTCTGTTATTTTAGTAATTATTCTTTATGCATTAATTGCCTTTATTACTGTTGGAACTGTAGATGAGAGTGTATTGCTTAAAGCAAAAGATTATGCCTTGGCAGTTGCTGTAAAACCAGCTTTAGGACAAATAGGTTTTACAATCGTTTCTATTGCTGCACTGTTAGCAACTTTTTCAGCTATAAATGCAACAATATACGGAAATGGACGATTGGGATTTATCCTTGCTATGGAGGGTGAACTTCCAAAAGAGCTTAATGAAGAAAAAAATAGTATTCCTAGTGTAAGTATTTTAGTAACTGCCTTTTTTAGTTTAATTTTGGCAAATAGTATTGACTTATCGCAAATTGCAATAATAGGAAGTGCTAGTTTTTTACTTATATTTTTTATTATAAATGTTGCCGCGTTTAAATTATATAAGAAAATAAATGCTAATAGAATCATTCTTTCTATCTCTTGTCTTATTAGTTTTGTGGCATTAGCAACTCTGCTTATACATACTTTTTTTACAAATAAACAATCAATAATCATATTTTTTGCTTTTATTATTGTGTCAATACTGTTTGAAGCTATTTATGGACGATTGGTTAGAAAACATATGCTTAATAGACCTTATTAATAGAATAAATAATATATAATAAAGAAATATATTTAAAGGAAAAACATGACATCTCGACCACTTTTTGAATTAACTGAACAAATCAATAATGAGCGTACTTGTGTTAACCACTTGTTATTTCCTGCGCAATGTGAAACTCTTTGGCATAGACATGAAAGAGATTATGTAATTGTTCCAATGCAAGATTGTGAACTTCTTATGGATAATGGGGAAGGATTCAAAAGTATTACTTTAAAGTCAGGAGAATGTTATTACAAAGATGCAGGTGTTGAACATAATGTAGTTAATCCAAGCAATAAAGATATTACACTAATTGAAGTAGAATTTAAATAACTAATATCAAAATTAACCTATGTTAATGACAAAGCTTTTTTTTCTTTGTATACTTCAAAATATTATCTGATTGTAATAAATGAAATAGTATTCTATATTCAATATTATCACAAGGAAAAAAATTGAATAGAGTATTTATAACAGATAAGATAACTGATCCTTATATAGAAAAAGAGGTTTTAGGCGATGAGTTATCAACTGAATTACATGAAGATATAGAAGTTCTTTTAGTTTGGCACAAAAAAATAACAAATGAGTATATTGATAAGTTGCCAAATCTAAAAGCATTAATTAGGTTTGGGGTCGGTTATGATGTCTTTTTAGATTTAGAGTATATCAAACAAAAGGGAATTTATGCTGCTAATACTCCTGATTATGGAACGGAAGAGGTTAGTGATACAGCAATTGCGATGATTATGAATATTGCTAGAGGTATCACAAGATATGATTATCGATGTAGAGATCACAGAGATGGTACTTGGCAAATCAATACTTTAGATAATATCAAAAGAACTAGTGATTATAAGCTTGGAGTAATTGGTGCTGGAAGAATAGGTGGAAGTGTTATTTTAAAAGCAAATGCTTTGAGATTTCAAACATATTTTTACGATCCTTATTTATCAAGTGGAACGGAGAAAATGTTAGGTGCAAAAAGAGTTGAGTCTTTAGATGAGTTACTAGAAACTTGTGACATCATTTCTATAAATTGTCCATTAACATCTGAAACAAGTGCCTTAGTTGATGAAAAATTCATATCAAAAATGAAAAAGGGTGCTTCTATAGTAAATACAGCTCGTGGAGGTATTGTAAAAGATTTAGATGTATTTTATGAGCCTTTAAAATCTGGACATTTAAACTGCGTAAATCTTGATGTTATTCCAAATGAACCTCCTCAAAATGGTTTGATGTTAGATGCTTGGAGAGCAAAGGAAAATTGGCTTGATGGTAGATTTCTTATAAATCCACATTCTGCTTTTTATAGTGATAAAGCATATTTTGATATGAGGCAAAAAGCTGCATTAAATGCTAAAAGAGTATTAGATGGAAAAAAACCGATAAATATTGTTAATGGATTAAAATAGCAATTTTTTACTATACATAATTTAATTCATTTTCTATAATTCTCATTTTAAGGAGAGAGAGTGAATTTTATAAGTGTTTCATTAGCATTAATTGTTGTTTTTATTTGGGGAATTAATTTCTCAGTTATAAAGTTTGGATTAGAAGAGTTGCCTCCTATACTTTTTTCATCTTTAAGATTTTTTATAGTGGCTATTCCTGCTGTATTTTTTATACCTTTTCCTAAAACATCTGTTTGGAATGTTTTGGGAGTAGGGGTATTTTTAGGTGTTTTGAAATTTTCATTTTTATTTATTGCTATGAAATCAGATGCAAGTGCAGGAATTTCTTCTTTACTTTTACAAGCACAAGTTATATTTACAATAATTTTCAGTGTGATTATTTTTAAAGAAAAAGTTTCAATAGCACAATTAATAGGTATGTTGATTGCTTTTACTGGTTTTGGGTTTTTCTTTTTTCATGTAAATTCAAATATTACATTATTGGGACTTGTTTTGATACTAAGTGCTGCTATTTTTTGGTCAGTATCAAATGTAATTATGAAACAAATAAAAGATGTAAATCTTTTACATTTTATGGTTTGGGTAAGTTTAATTCCACCACTTCCTTTGTTTATACTCTCTTGTTTTTATGAGTCACACGAACCTTTAACTTTATTATTAAACTCTAGTGTTAAAACTTGGGCTTCTGTAGCTTACACTGGGTATATCTCAACTTTGGTTGCTTTTGCTATTTGGGGATGGTTACTTAAAAATTATAACTCTGCTGTTGTTACTCCTTTTGCTTTAGTCATACCTGTTGTGGGAATCGTTAGTTCAAATATTTTACTTAATGAGCAATTGAGTTATATTGAGACAATAGGAGGGGTTTTAATTTTATTTGGATTGTCTATTTCTGTTTTAGGGAATAAGATTTATAAATTGGTTTTAAGAAGGGATAAAAGAAGAGTTTAAAACTCTTCTTTTATATCATTTTTAATTTATCTTTTTTTGTGTTGTAATTATCAATAATAACGGCACAAGCTGCATCACCTGTGATATTTAAAGCAGTTCTTGTCATATCAAACATTCTATCTAAGGCAATAAGTAAAGGTAAACCTTCTATTGGAATACCAGCTGCAATTAATACAGCAACTACTAAGAATGACGGACCAGGAACACCAGCTTGACCAATAGCACCAATTGTCGCTGTAAAGATAATAGCTACATACCCACCAAGACCTAGGTCTATATTATAAACTTGAGCAAAGAAAATTGCAACTAACCCATAATAAATAGCATTTCCACTCATATTGATAGTTGCACCTAATGGAAGTACAAAAGAACAAGTTGATTTAGAAATTTTAAGTTCTTCTTCACATGTTTTCATATTAACAGGAAGTGTTGCCATAGACGAAGCTGTTGATAAGGCTACTATTTGAGGTTTTTTCATAGCAGAAAGGAATTTAAGTATTGACATTTTTGAGAATAACTTAATAAGTAAAGGATAAAATCCATATCCATAAACCAATAAAGCACCCATATACACAAGAAATAATTTCCCAACAAGTTTAAGCATCTCAAAACCATATGTTCCAACAGAATCAGCCATAAGTCCAAATACCCCAATTGGTGCTAAGAACATAACCATTGTTACCATCCAAATAAGTGCTTGAGTTGTAGCTTCTAAACTATTCATAATTGGAGCACTTTTTTCTTTTGGCACTTTTGAAAGAGCAATACCAAAAAATAGACAAAATACTAAGATTTGTAAGATATTTGCATCTAGAAGTGATTGGAAAATATTTGTTGGAATCATTCCTATAACTGTCTCTATTGCAGTTGGTAATTCACCTTTATCTGCATATTGGTTTGAGAACATATGATGAACACTACTTAAATCTAAACCAACACCTGGTTTAAATATTTCACCTGCAAGAAGAGCTAGGGCAACTGCAATTGCAGAAGTTGCAAGAAAAAATACAATTGTTCCCATTCCTACTCTTCCTGCACTTGGGCTATCACTTAAGTTAGCAGCACCAGAAATAATAGAAATAACTATCAATGGAATAACTAGCATTTTTATTAAATGAATAAAAATAGTACCTAAAGGAGCAAATATTGATGCCTCTTCTCCCATAATGATACCTATAACAGTACCCAAAATCATAGCAATCAAGATTTGAAATCCTATGTTTTTTAATAACGACTTCTTAGCCATATATTTCCTTTTTATATGTTTTAGTCATAAACTATAACTTTATTAAGTGTCTTAAAAGTGGCTTTTATTTTTATATTAGATAAAAATAAAAGTTTAAATTAATGATTAATGCCCTCGTCCTAGCATTTCTGTAGCTTCTGTGATGATTAAAAATCCTTCAGGATCATTCTTTTTTACTAGCTCTCTTAATTTTTGTAACTTATCAACTTTTACAACTATCAAAATCATTTTTTTATCTTCATTATCAAAAAGACCATCACCTTTTATTATAGTTCCTTGAGGTCCTAGTTCATTTCTAATTAATTCTTTAAAAAGATCTGTTTTTTGAGTAACTAAATAGACAACTTTTTTATTGAGATTACCAGTTAACATTACATCAATAACCTTTGCTGTAATGTAAATACTTATGATACTCCATAATACTTTTCCTGTATCTTCAAGAATAAAAAGTGATGAAAAGATAATCATAGAGTCGATTACTAAAATAACTTGTCCAGGTTTTAATTCTGTTTTTGATGAAATTATTTTTGCCAAGATAGTTGAACCACCAGCTGTTGATTCTCCCTTTATAATAAAAGCCAATCCAATACCTACACAAATACCACCAAAAATAGCACCTAAAGCATCGTCTATAATAAAAGGTTTTAAATGAATTATTTGAGTTAGAAAGTCAATAAATACTGAAATTAAGATGATAGTAATGATAGTTCGAACAGCAAACATTTTTCCAAGGAATTTAATACCAAGTAAGATTAAAGGCAAATTAATTAAAACAATAATCGAACCAATAGTTAAGTTCGTTATATAGTGAATTAATAAAGCAAGTCCAGCAGTTCCTCCTGTAATTAGTTCACTTGGAGCAAAAAAACCAACAACTGCTAGTGCTAAAAATACAGAACCTACTATTATAAAGGCATAATTTTTTAGTTCATGTATTGAAAAAAAAGTATTCATATTAATCCTATTTTTAAATTATTGAATTTTAGCCATTTCTATTTAATATAATGGTTATTTTAGTATAATTCATATACTAAATGTAAAGAGAGAAAATGAATAATAAAAATATACCATTTCAAACAATAGATTGGTCAAATATACCAAAAATAGAGCATAAAGGTGAGTCTGGAGTTGCCTATTGGCAAACTTTAGAATTTCAAGGTTTAAGAGTAAGAGTTGTAACATATTCTGCAAATTATGTAGCTGATCATTGGTGTGAAAAGGGTCATATTGTTTATTGTTTAGAAGGTGAAGTTATTAATGAACAAAAAGATGGAGAAAGTTCTATTTTGAAACCTGGTATGTCATATATAGTTTCAGATGAATTAAGCTCACATCGTTCAGTTACAAAAGATGGTGTAAAACTATTAATAATAGATGGTGATTTTTTAAAACTAAAAAGTTGAACAAAATAGTATTTATTTTAATATATTTTTACATATAATGTTTAAAATTAATTATTGAGATTATATGAAAAGCTATAAAATATCTTTGTGTTATTTGATTTTATTTTTGCTATTTGTTTCTATTCCTTTAAAAGCAAATGTTCAATTAAATACTTCAAAAATAAAAAATTATAAAGTTATAAAATCTTTTTATACTGACTCTCAAAATAAATTTTTACTTATAAGGTCATATAGATATAATTCTAAATCTTTCTTTTTAAGTATCAATCTTAATAGCTTAAAAACATCCATAATAACTCAAAAAGAAAAAGTAAAATTAAAAAAAGCAGATAAGTCCATTTTAAAAAATACTAATTATGATATTTTGTCAAAAAAAGCATTGGAAAATATCTTCCCTTTATCAAATGCAGGTATAAATGATAGTATAAAAAAGAAGCCCCATGAAATGTATCTTACAATTGATATGTGTCCTTCTTCTAAAAAAGGTTATGAGAAAGAATTATTTGAAAAGTTTTTGGATTTGAAAGAAGTAGATAAAAAGATTCCAATTGCTATTTCTATAACATATAGATGGGTAAAAGCACATAAAAAAGAGTTTCTATCACTTTTGAATAATAAAAAATTAGATATAACTTGGATAAATCATTCTCGAAATCATTATTATGATAAAAATCAAAAAGTACTAGAAAAAAACTTTATGCTTTATTTTAAAACTAATCTAGATATTGAAATTTTAGATGTGGAAAAAATGTTATTACTAAATAATCAAGTACCATCTATATTTTTTAGATTTCCAGGTCTAATATCAAGTGCAAAAATCAATAAAAGAGTGATAAAGGAATTTTCCTTAATTCCTCTTGGCACTAATAACTGGCTAGTAAAATCAAAAAAAGTTGCAATAGATGGAAATATAATCTTAATACATGGAAATTTAAATGAACATGAGGGGATAAAGAAGTTATTTAAAGATGTAAAAGATGTAAAATTGTTTAAATCTATATATAATCCATTCTTAATTGTGGAAGAATAGATGTTTATAGACTGTGTAAAAAATGGATGTTAAATTTTTAAAATTTCCAAAAAATTCATAAAAATGACAAAAATATAAATTATTATTGTATAATTGTAAATATTTTTTGATGACTTTATACTGACTATTGAAATTTTCATTGTATGTATAATTTTCATTGGAAATATACATATTTAAAGGAAAAAAGAAAAATGCAAATTTATGTGGGTAATATGTCTTACGGTACAACAGAAGAGGGTTTAACTACTTTATTTTCACAATATGGGGAAGTAAGTAGTGTAAAATTGATTACAGATAGAGATACTGGTAGAGCAAAAGGTTTTGGTTTTGTTGCTATGAATGATGATAGCGCAGCACTAAAAGCTATTGAAGAATTAAATGGTAAAGAGTATGATGGAAGAACTTTAAGAATTAATGAAGCTAAACCAAAAGAAGATAAACCAAGAAGAGAATTCAACAATAGATATTAATCTAAAACTTTAAAAAGGGTCTTATCCCTTTTTAAATCCTCCTTTAAACATACAAAATCTCCAAATTATTTTTATAAATAAGGTATTTCATGCAAATCACTCAATTAAAAGAATTAATATTATTGAATTTAGAAAATAGCACAAACGAATTTAAAAGAGTTTTTCATGGAAGAGGCAACTTTTATGAAGATTTTCATTATTTATGTGTTGATAAAATAGATAAGATTTTGCTTGTAAGTTTATTTCAAAATGTTGATGAAATAATAGAATCTGATTTGAAAAAAATGTTTAATGAAATATTTGAAGAGATGAGTTTCTCTTCTTTGATTATTCAAAAAAGATATTTAAAAGAAGATTCTTATGAAGTATTAAGAGGTAGTTTACCAAATAATGCATATGCAATAGAGAATACTCTTAAATATAATATTAATTTTTCAAATCAAAACATAGGTTTATTCCCTGATATGAAAATAGGGCGAAAATTTATTAAATCAATATCAAAAGATAAAAATATTTTAAATCTTTTCTCATATACTTGTGCTTTTTCAGTAGTCTCAATTAGTGCAGGGGCAAAACAAGTTGTAAATGTAGATATGTCAAAGGGTGCACTAAGTACTGGAAGAGAAAATCATAGAATAAATAATTTGGATACTAAAAATGTGAAGTTTTTACCATATAATATATTAAAATCTTGGAGTCGAATAAAAAAGTTTGCTCCATATGATATTATCATTATTGATCCTCCATCTTTTCAAAAGGGAAGTTTTGCAGCGAGTAAAGATTATGAAAAAATTATTCGAAGATTAAAAGAATTAGCAAGTGAAGATTGTATAGTATTATCTTGTTTAAATGCCCCAGAGCTTGATACAAATTTTATAAAAGATATATTTAAAAAATATGCTAATGAATTTGAATTTATAAATAGATTGGATAACTTAGATACTTTTCCAAGTAATAATGAAGAAAAAAGCTTAAAAAATATGGTTTTTAAAAGGAAATCTATTGATTAATTCTAAGTTATGTCCCTTCTGTGGCAAAGAAAACTTGTGTGAATCAAATATTCCAAATAATAAGTGTTGGTGCAATAATATAAAAATACCTATAGAATTAAGAGACTTAATACCTCAAGAAAAAAGAATGAAAGCTTGTATTTGCAAAAAATGCATTTTAGCTTTTGAAGAAAATAAAAAGAAATTTATTAAAGTACACTATAAAATATAGATAAGTTCAAATAATATTTGATAGAATCCTATATACTTTAATAGTGGGGAATAAAATGATTGAAAAAAACCGTTGGCTTATGGCATTATCTGCTGTTGGTGTTCATTTATGTATTGGTTCTGTATATGCATGGAGTGTATATGTAAAACCAATTCAAGAACAAATGTCTTGGAATCTAACTGATGTAACAATTGCCTTTAGTATTGCGATATTTTTTTTAGGATTATCTGCTGCTGTGATGGGTAAATTTGTTGAGAGAAATGGTCCTAAAGTTTCTGCATTAATTGCTGCTTCTTTATTTGGATTAGGAACAATGGGTTCTGGTCTTGCAATAATGATGGAATCAAAACTGCTTTTATACTTTTTTTATGGAGTTTTAGGTGGTTGTGGTTTAGGAATAGGTTATATTTCTCCTGTTTCTACTTTGGTTAAGTGGTTTCCTGATAAAAGAGGTATGGCAACAGGACTTGCTATTATGGGATTTGGTTTTGCTTCAGCTATTTGGGGACCAACTATTAAAATACTTATAGGTAAAGTTGGGATTTCCAGCACCTTTTTTATACTAGGTTTTGCTTATTTTGTGATTATGTCTTTATCTGCTTTATATTTACAAGCTCCACAAAAAGATTATATGCCTGAATATTTTAAGAAGAAGCTAAAAGAAGGTAAGAAAAAACTAAAAGAAGATTTACAAAGTCTTGGATTAAATGAAGCTATGAAAACACCAAGGTTTTATGGTCTTTGGTTAATGTTATTTATAAATGTGACTTGTGGAATTGCTATTATTGGTGTTGCTTCTCCTTTGTTACAAGAAGTGATAGGTTTATCTGCTTTATCTGCTGCAGCAGCTGTTGGTCTTATGGGAATATTTAATGGAGCAGGAAGAATTGCCTGGGCTTCATTATCTGATTATTTAACAAGACCTGTAGTTTATATAATCTTTTTCTTTACACAATCTATTGCATTTTATATGTTACCTTCTATTACTGAAGTTATTATATTCCAATTTGTGTTATATTTTATAATGTCTTGTTATGGAGGAGGATTTGCTTCTATTCCTGCTTATATCGGAGATATATTTGGAACAAAAGAATTAGGTGCTATTCATGGTTATATTTTAACTGCATGGGCAGCTGCAGGACTTGTGGGTCCATTGATTATTTCAATTGTAAAAGATATGACTGGAAGTTATTCTCAAACACTTTATGTATTTGCAGGATTTTTTATTGTGGCATTAATTATTTCATTGGCAATGCTTGTAAATATAAATAAAATAAGAAAGAGTAAAAATTAATAAAATAATATTTTTAATATTTTAATTTATAAAATAGAACTCTTTAGTTATAATGAAATTAAATAAAATAACAAGAAGAGTAGTGAGTCAATTTTCAATATCTGATGATTTAAAAAATCTAAACTTAACAAATATAAAAGATAACCTTTTTAGCTATAAATATGATATAAAAAGGTTATCTGCTTATTTTCAAAATCCTACAGAAGAACTAGAACATTTTTATAGTAGTTTTAAAGGTGAAGTTTATGAAAATATAATTTATGAACTACTTTTAGAATATGCAAAAACTGCCCCTGAAATAAAAAAATTTATTTTAAAAGGTCCTCACCAAAAAAGAGATTTGATTCAAAATAAAAGTGGGCTATTAATTGACAATAGTAATCAAATTGTTTACAAGGCTTCATATAAAGATATAAGTGAGTTTGATGCACTTTTTTTTACAAATAATGAGATATATTTCGTGGAAATGAGTACTTCAAAAAAAACGGCAAGTTTAAATAAGAGATTATTTAAAAAGCAAGCATTATTAAAAGTGTTATTTCCTTATTTGGAAGTAAAGGCTTTGATTGTCCTAACAAAAGGCTCTGTTGGTCTTAATAACTTCCCTTCATATTGTACTGTTTGGGTTACAAATGATTTTGAGGATGAAGATTTTTTAAAAGAGCTTATTGAGAGAAAAAGACAGAAAAAGATTACTTTTCCTAGTGAAAAAAAAGATTCAAAATTCACAGAAGCAAATACAATTTCTCATTCAAATTTTAAATATTTTCAAACATTAAAATGGATACTTTATAAAGCTAGATCTCATAAGAATTTCAGTGTAGATTTAGGGTTTTTTAATAGCAAAGATTTAAATTTATATTTTGATATATATACAAAACTTTATATTGGTTATCTAAAAATAGAAGATTTTAGACAAATTGTAAAAGATTATGACTATGAAGTGCGAGATGATAAAGTAATAGTAAGTATTGAAAAAATAAATCAAAAAACTTATGGAATAGTTTATTATCCCAAAAATAAAAATGGCCAATTAAAACGAGTAAAAATTGATGAAACAACTATTAAAATAAAAGATAAAGAAGCAGAAGGTTTTACTAATGCTGAAATAAAGTTTATGCTGAATGTCTTAGATGAAAAATTTGTTTTGACTTTAAATGACATAAATCACATAAATAAAAACATTTCAATAATAAAAACTTTTTAATTACTACTTATATCTTATACTTTTTTCAAGAGACTTAGTAACTTGAAATTTTACCATTTGTTTAAATGGAACTAAAAAATTATTTAAAGAATTTTTATCTATATTCTCTATATTATGTTTATTTAATAGTTTTAAAAGAACTAAAGTAGACTCAATTGTAGATAAACAATAATCAGATGGTTGTTTCTTAAATTCATAGGCAGAACTATTTTCATAATTAAAACTTATTTTAGGCAATAAATTTAAATTTGTACTTGATTTTAATATCTTTTTAGAACAAGCCCAAGTAGAATCAATTAGAAATATTACTTTTTGTTTTTTCTCTTCTATTTTGCTTTTACTCAAGTTTATGGAATCAATTCCTGGATAAAGAATATAACACGAGTTATTAGTATCATTAATTATTGAATTCAACTCTTTATTTAAAGAAAAATCAATACCAACAAAAATTTTGCTGTTTGTAAGTGATTTGTGAGTTATTTTACCTGTATTATTTTTTGTTTTTCTAAACTCTTTTGGATGCATCAAAAATACAAACTTGGTATTTGTATTAAATGGTTTAATTAAACCACAAAGGCAACTCATTTTTGCTCTATTACAATCATAACAATATTCTCTAGTATTTATCATTTCGTATTATATTGTAACTTTATTATAAAGAAATTAATAGTAACAAAGGTATTTTATGCTAATCGATAGTATTATTAAGCTATTATTAAGAATTGTATAGATAAGATTGGTATATTTATTGTAGGGGAGGTGTGTAATGAATAGTATTAACAATGTTCAAATGAATGCATTTATGGCTCATAGTTCAAATATGAATCAAAATGTAGAAATTAATGCAAATACTAATACAGATAAAAACATACCAAAAGTTGAAAATAGTTCTGAAAATGACATAAATAATCAAGCAGTAAATGTATCGATTTCGATGCAAAGTATGCTTGTTTATGTACAAGTTAGAAGTTTAGAGTTTGTTCAAACAAATACAGAAGCTCAAGACATGTTACATAATATATTTAATAACAAAGAGGTTTTCCATTTTTTAGATGGTAGCGATAGTTCTAATGGTCTAAATCTTAAAGATTTAGGTTATGAAGGAAAACCAATCACTCAATTAACTGCTCAAGAAGCTAAAGATTTAGTTTCAGATGAAGGTTTCTTTGGTGTATCAAAAACTTCAGAAAGAGTTTCAAATTTTGCGTTTAGTATTAGTAATAATGATGTTGAGCTTTTAAAAAAATCACGAGAAGGTCTTGTACAAGGTTTTGAAGAAGCTGAAAAACTTTGGGGAGGAAAACTTCCTGAAATATCTTATCAAACTCAAGATAAAACTTTAGAACTTGTAGATAAAAGAATAGCAGAACTATTAAATAAAGATAAAAATTCTAGTGAAGATGAAACTAGCCAATTGGGAGATAGCCCTGCTGAAGCTCTAAAAGAAGAGAAATCAGCTAAAGAGAAAACAAAAGAGAGCTAAGCTAAATTAGCTCTTCTTTTTTCTCTCTCTTTTCTTTTGTTTTTCATTTTTGTTAAAGCAAGTTTTCTCATATCAGCAATTGTGTCTGATTCATCCATTATTTCTAATCCAAGCAATGTCTCAATACAATCTTCAAGGGTAACTATACCTTCTGTTTGATCATAATTATCAAGTACAACAAACATATGTTCTCTTTTTTTGATAAAAGTATTTAATACTTTTGAGACTGGAATATTTTCATTTAAAGCAAAAACAGGTCCCATAATAGAATCTATTGTCACTTCGCTATCTCTAATTGCTTGTTTAAATATTTTTTTAGTTAGAACAATTCCTACCACATTGTCAATTGTTCCATCATATATTGGAACCCTTGAGAATTTGTATGTTCTTTTATCTTCTAAAATATCTTTTATTTTTGTATTTTTTTCAATTGCATACATTACAGATCTAGGTGTTAAAATTTCTTTTACTTTTATACTATGTAGTGTTAAAGTATTTTCAATAATATCAGATTCTAAATCTCCAATAATACCTTCTTCTTCGCTTAAAAGAGTTGAGTGAATTAATTCTTCCCTTGAAATGGAATCACTTGAAAAATCACCATTAGCAATTTTCTTTGTTACAAATTGAGTTACTATAATTATTGGATAAGTTATAAAAATACAGAATCTAATAACAATTGCTGCAAGAGGTGCTAATTGTTTCCAGTAAACTGCTCCAATTGTTTTTGGAATAATTTCTGCAACAAAAAGTATTAAGAATGTCAAAATAATAGAAATAATAATGACAAAAGATGATTCACCACCAAATATCGCATTTGCCTGTACACCAATAGCTGTTGCCCCAAGTGTATTTGCAATAGTATTTAAGATTAGAATTGATGCAATTGATTTATCTATATCTTGTTTTAGACTTTTTAGAAGTTTACCAGATTTTGGTTTTTCTTTTTCTATAACAGAAATATAAGAAACATTTAACGAAAGAATAATTGACTCTAAGACAGAGCACAAAAATGAAACACCGATAACTAAAACAAATAGTAATATTAGAAGTTCCATATTATCCTACTGTTTTGTAATTTTAAGTTATTCCTCTGGGAATTATCTTCCAAGATACCGCTCCTTTTTAATATAATTAACATCATATAATAGCAAAAAATTTTGAAAAATGCTATAAATTTGACAAAAATATTAAAAAAGATGTATAATTAATGTTAGAGAATAACTAGATTTTATAAAGGAGGTTATTATGGAATTTGGACCAATACCAGCACTGAATGAATTTCAGATGGATAGTGTTAAAAAATATGAAATAGTAAATGAAATAAATCCTACTAAAAAAGTTGATAATGACCAACAACCTAAAGAAGTTCAAAGTGTTCAAGATAAAATAGCAGAAGAAGTTAAAACAAATAAAGTTAAAAAAGGAGACTTCTCTACATATAATGAAGTAACTTTGACCAACTTAAGTTTTGGCTATAATGAAGAATCAAAAGATTTTTTTGTAAAAGTACAAAGAGGTGATTTTGAAGCTCAATATCCTACAGATGAGATGATGAGATTAAAAGCATTTATGATAAGCTCAAATGAAAATGAAGCTAGTTAACTATAGAATTGTTTTTCAATTCTAATAAGTTACTTGCTTCATGATATTTTTTATTGTTATCTAATTCTTCTAACAAATAATTATATTTTTTAAATACTTCCCAAACTCTTTTATAAGCATCAACTCTTTTTTTTCTATATAAAGCCAAGGCAGTAGCTCCATTAATAAGACCTTGAACTGCTTTTGCTTTAGATTTTTCTTCTATTCGTTTGTAATATCTCCACTCTTCTTCTAATAATTCATGGGCTTCCACAAATTTCTCTTCTTTAACTGCTTTTATAAATCCATCTATACTCAAGAATTAAGTTCTTTATCTAAATAATACCCTGTATATGAACCTGTTTTTTTATGGTTTGTTGCTATTTGTTCTGGTGTACCCATATCAACTATTTGCCCACCTTTGCTTCCACCTTCAGGTCCCATATCAATAACCCAATCAGAATTTTTTATAATGTCAAGATTGTGTTCGATTACAAGCACTGAATTTCCTAAATCAACAAGGTGATGTAATACTTTTGTAAGTCTATCAACATCTGCAAAATGTAATCCAGTTGTTGGTTCATCTAGTACATAAAGAGTATTTCCCGTATCTTTTTTACTTAGCTCTTTACTTAATTTTATTCTTTGTGCTTCTCCACCTGAAAGTGTCACAGCATTTTGCCCTAAAGTAATGTATCCTAAACCAACATTTTGTAAAGTTTCTAATTTAGCAAATATTTTTGGAACTTTTTTGAAAAATTCAATTGCTTCATCAACACTCATATTAAGTACATCTGATATTGATTTTCCTTTATAAAGTATTTCTAAAGTTTGTGCATTGTATCTTTTACCATGACATTCATCACATTTAACCATAATATCGGGTAGGAAGTGCATCTCTATTTTTATTTCACCTTCACCTTGACATTTCTCACATCTTCCACCTTTTACATTAAATGAGAATCTTCCTATTTGATAACCTCTAAGTTGTGCCTCTTTTGTTTTTGAGAAAAGAACTCTAATTTCATCCATTAATCCTGTATAAGTTGCTGGATTACTTCTTGGTGTTCTTCCAATTGGTGATTGGTCAAGATAGATAACTTTATCAAGATCTTCAAGTCCTTCAATAGAAACACCATCCACTTTATTTACTTTTCTTGCATGATTTAAAAGCTCTTTTGCAACTGGAAGTAGGGTTTGTAAAATAAGTGATGATTTACCACTTCCACTTACTCCTGTGATTGCACATAGATTTTTAAGTGGAATTTGAACATCAAGGTTTTTGATATTATTTATTGTTACATTTTGTATTTCAATAAATTTTTCTTGAGGTCTATTATGCACATAATCTATTTTTTTCTTTCCAGTTACATATTGAGCAGTTAAAGTTTTTGCTTTCATCATCTGTTTTAATGTTCCTGCAAATACAATCTCTCCTCCATATTTACCAGCATTTGGTCCAATATCTACAATATAATCAGCAGCTTCTATTGTCTCTTTATCATGTTCAACTACTATTACTGTATTACCTTTTTCTTGTAAAGCTCTAAGTGTTTTTATAAGTTTATTTGTATCTCTTTCATGTAATCCAATAGATGGTTCATCTAATACATACATTACCCCTGTAAGTCCTGAACCAATTTGAGAAGCTACTCTTATTCTTTGTGCTTCTCCTCCACTAATTGTTCTTGCATCTCTTCCTAAAGTTATATATCCTAACCCAACATCATTTAGAAAAAAGATTCTCTCTTTTATCTCTTTTAAAATTGGAGCTGAAATCATTTTTGATTGGTCAGAAAAATATTTGAAGTTTTCTTCATCATGGAAAAATTTAAATGCATCATCAATAGGTAAAGTAATAATTTCTGAAATAGTTTTATTAGCAACTTTTACTGCTTGAGATGAAGGTTTTAATCTATTTCCTCCACAATCACTACAAGCTTTTTCAGTCATATACTCGCCTAAATCTTTTTCATCTTTTATCATGTCATAGGCAATTTTAACAATACCTTCCCATTTTCTTGTAAGTTGGTGTCTTTTCCATGTAAATACAGCATCTTCAACTCCACCATGAAGTATAGATTTTTTTTGATGCTCTTCTAATGTATCAAAAGGAACTGAAGTATCAATACCAGCTGCCTCACAATGAGCTTTTAACATCTTAAAGTAATAACCTTTGTTAAAACCATAAATTACTCTAATTGCTCCATCATCAATGCTTAGACTCTCATTAATTACTTTTTTCATATCAAGGGCATATCTAATTCCTAAACCATCACAAGATGGGCAAGCACCTTTTGGTGAGTTAAAAGAGAAAGTTAATGGTTCAAGAGGTTCAAAAGAGATCTTACAATCAAAACAAGCCATGTGTTCAGAGTAATGAATATGTTTTTCAGTACCTACTTCTTCATGGTTCATAATCTCAACTTCTAGTTCTCCAAAACTCTCTTTTAGCCCTTTTTCAACATCTTGTGCAATTCTATCTTTGTTTTCAGCTTTTACAACAACTCTATCAATTACTACTTTGATAGTGTGCATTTTATTTTTTTCTAGTTCAACTTCTTCATCAAGTCTAACCATTACTCCATCAATTATAGCTCTTACATATCCCTTAGTTCGTAGACTCTCAAGCATATCTGCAAAGGAACCTTTTTTTCTATTTACTAAAGGTGCAAGAATTACTATTTTTGACTCTTCTGGTAATTGTAATACTTGCTCAATTACATCTGAAGCACTCATCTTTGAAATAGGTTTCCCACATTTATGGCAGTGTTGGGTTCCAACTCTTGCATATAAAAGTCTAAAATAATCATAAACTTCTGTAATAGTCCCAACTGTTGATCTTGGATTTTTTGATGTTGTTTTTTGGTCAATTGCAATAGCCGGAGTTAATCCTTCTATTCTTTCAACATCAGGTTTTCCAACTTTATCTAAAAATTGTCTAGCATATGCAGATAATGATTCTATATATCTTCTTTGACCTTCAGCATAAAGTGTATCAAAAGCTAGAGTTGATTTACCAGAACCACTAAGACCTGTAAAAACTATTAGTTTATTTTTTGGTATTTCTAAATTTACATTTTTTAAATTATTTTCTTTTGCATTAAATATTTTTATTGAATCTGTCATAATTGTTTATCCATTTTATTATAAATTATTTGAGTTATATTTTAGTCATTCTACCAAAAGAAACTGATATTTAGTACCTAGTTTTTGGAAGTTTGACTATAAACTCATAACTAAAGTAGCTTTAGTATTAATAACTAAAATCTACTATTTTTTTTCTTTTCATTCATTTAAATTTCTTTTTCTAAATGTATAGTTTGAGTAGGGAAAGCAAACGAACAATTATTTTTCTCTACTAATTGTGAAATCTTTATGATAACATCTTGTTTTGTTTCTAGCCAATCTTCCCAGTCAGGACTTCTACTAAAACAATATACTAATATATTTATTGAACTATCTGCATATTCATCAATGTAGACTAAAGTAGTGTTTTTTATACCAATTAAATCTTCTTTTTTTAATAAATAAGGTTTTTTATCAATATTTAACTTTGTACTTGCAATTGATGGGTGTTCTTGTAACATCTCTCTAATGTCAATGACTAGATTCTCAATATCACTCATTTTACTTCCATAAGTAATTCCTATTGCCATTTTGATTCTTCTTCCAATTACTCTTTTTGACCAGTTTAATATTGACATATTTGCTAATTGAGCATTTGGTACTGTTATCATTGCATTTGCAAAGGTTCTAATTCTTGTTGTTCTCATTCTTATATCAACAACAGTTCCTTCAACACTTCCAGCTTCTATCCAATCCCCTTGAGAAAAGGAATTATCAGTAATAATATTTAATGATCCAAAGAAGTTTGTAAGTGTATCTTTTGCAGCAAGTGCAACTGCTATACCACCAATACCAAGTGAAGCAATAATAGCTTTAATATCAAAACCTAATTGGACTAATAAAAATAGAAGTAGACAAATAAGTATTAATATTTTTAGAATTCTTAAAATAAAATCTACCATCTCTTTTCGCATATTTGGATAATCATTAAATATTTTATCCGATGAAAGATTTATATAATTTGTTAATATTCTATAAAACATATAAGATAAAAGTGCTAAATAAACTGTAGTGAACCAAGGAACAAGTTTATTTACTATACTTGCATTATCAATAAGTAAAAAAAGAGATAATTGCAAAGCAAAAATATACATAAGAATAGAAACAGAAAAACTAAAACTACTTGGAATAATATCTAAAATAGAGATATCAAGAGTTTTTATTTTTTTTGATAATTTCTTATTAAATAAACTTGTAAAAAATGGTAATATTTTTCTATTAGCTATAAAGAAAAGTATAAAAATAAAGATTAGAATAACAATTTTACCTATTGAAATATGAAAGTAATAATCAAATATTTCGGATATATTCTTTATATAACTAGTAGAATCAATTTTCTTAATCACATATTTTAAACTTAATTCATCTAAAATAAAATTACTAGGTCTATATTCATTCATATTTGATTTGAGGTAATTAAATACAAGTAAATTTGCTTTTATTTGAGCTTCCAATGTTTTCAAAGAAGTTTTGAAATCAGTAGAAAGAGTATCATTTAAATCACTTATTTGAGAAGCAGTTTTTTTAAATATATTTAGATCAATATTCTTTAATTTTTCTATAGAATCATTAATTAAAGAAATATAATACTTTTTATCTTTAAAGGAATTTTTTCCATCTATTATTGAATTGATTGTTTGAGCAAAGTCTTTTTTATTTTCTAATATGGTTATTTTTAAGAGGTCTCTTGAGACAGCTAAATTGTTGTCATATTTAGAGTTAACATTTATTTTACTATTTAAAAATTTAGTTTTTTCATTGTAACTTTTTTCATCGAAAGTATAAGGAATCTCTTTATTTATATTTTTTACAATTTTTTCCATTTCATTATCGATTTTTTCAATTTGAGTATCTGTATTTAATTTAAAATTTTTACTTTGAATAAGTTTAATAATAAAACCCAAATCATAAGGATCTACTTCATTAGTTGTATTGTTTTCATCTGTTTGTATCTCATCTGTAGTTTGATCACTTTGTTGATTTTTTACCTCAGTATCTGCTATGGGAAGATTATTTCCAAAGAGGTTTATTGTTAGTAGTAAAAGTAAAATAATTTTCAATAAATTGTATTTTTTTGTATTGTGCATTTGATATCCATTGTAAAAATTAAAGCAGCCATTATACCATAATAAAAGATTAAACAATCATTTGGTATTTTACCTATTATTAATTATAAAGGTTAAGTAGAATGAATATTCTTAATAGTTTTGAAATAGAAAATGAACTTTTTTATTATTATGATTTGAAAAAGGTTTTTTCAATATATGAAAGCTTAAAAGAACTTCCAATTTCTTTAAAAATACTATTAGAAGAGAATTTAAGAAAAGCATCAAATGATGAAGAAATAGAGTATATAATTGATGCTTTTTTAACTAGAAAAAACTCTTTAATTAATTTTTATCCTTCTCGAATTATTACCCAAGATTTTACAATACTTCCTTCTTTGATTGATTTGGCTACCTTAAGAGAAGAAGTAAAAGATACTTCAGAGAAAATAGACAAAATCAATCCTAAGCTTATGGTTGATTTACTTTTTGATTATGATTTAGAACACAATTGTTCGCAAGAAGATATCCAATTCCAAATAAAAAAAAATAAAGAGAAATATAAATTTATAAAATGGGCTCAAAATAGTTTTAGTAATTTTCGTGTTATTCCACCTGGTTCTGGAATTTGTCATCAATTAAACTTAGAATATTTATCTACAATTATTCATCTAGAACAAAAAGATGGAAAAAATTATTTGTTTCCTGAAACAGTTTTAGGTAGTAATTCAAATTCTTCTATTACAAACTCATTAGGAGTATTAAGTTATTCTGTGGGTGGAATAGATACTCAATTATCAATGTTAGGATATCCTATAGAGTTTAAGCTACCAAAAGTTCTAGGTGTAAACATCAAAGGAAAACTAAGAAGAGGGGTTACTTCATCTGATTTAGTATTATATTTAAAATTTAGATTAAAAGAACATGGAATAGATAATCAAATAGTTGAGTTCTTAGGTGATGGACTTTCTGAGTTAACACTAGAAGATAGATCTTTTTTATCTAATATGGCCTCAAAATATGGTGCGATTTCTTTTTATTTCCCAATAGAAGATAAAACACTATTATATTTTAGTAATACAAAAAATAGTAATGAATTCTCAGAACTTATTAAGATATACCTGAAAAATCAAGAACTTTTCTTTGAAAACAAAGAGTTGTCATTTGATGAAACTATTGAGATAAACTTAAGTGAGTTAGAACCTATTATTTTTGACTATAAAGATGTAGAAAATAAAGTACAAGTAAAAGAATTAGATAATCTACATATAACAAAAAAGGGAATAACTCTAAAGGATACATCTATTGTATTAGCTTCTATTAATACTTGTACAATGGTGTCAAATCCTTATTTATTGATACATGCTGGACTTGTGGCAAAAAAGGCTTATGAATTAGGAGTTAAAGTTAATGAAAATATAAAAAAAGTATTGATAATAAAATCTCATATTGTAAAAAATTATTTAACAAAACTAGAATTATTGAGCTACTTTGAATATTTAGGCTTTGATATTATTGCTAATGAGTGTGATACTATTTATTCATTAGATGAGAGAATAGAAGAAGAGATTAGAAAATATAATTTAAATGTTGTTTCAATAAGTTCTGGAAATAGACATTTAAAAGAAAAAACTCATCCTTTGATAAAATCAAGTTATCTTATGTCTCCATCTTTAGTTGTAGCGTATACATTAACACAAACAATAAAAAGCAATATTATTAAAGAAATGAAGACTTGTGAATTTTGGCCAAAGAATGATTTAGTAATTGAATATTTAAATAAATTAGATTTTAGTTTTTATAATGACATATATAAAAATATATTTTTAGGAGATATCTTTTGGCAAAATATACAAATATCTGATAATAAAACTTTTGATTGGGATACAAACTCCATAGATATAAAACAATCAAACTTTATAAATAGTGATGAAGATGAAAATAATCAAATTGAAAATGCAGGTATACTAGCACTTTTAGGAGATAATATAGAGACTAAAGATATTTCTGCTCAAGGACAAATATCTTTATATTCAGAAGCTGGTAATTATTTAGAACAAAAAGGTATAAAATCATTTGATTATAATACTTTTGAAACTAGATGTGGAAACTTTGAAATTATGTCAAGGGGAATGTTTGATAATGTAAGGCTTAAAAACAAAATGATTTCAAAAGAGGGTGGATTTACAAAAGATTTTGAAAAAGATGAAATAGTATCTATTTATGAACTATCTCAAAGATTTAAACAAAGACAAAGACCTTCAGTATTGTTTGCTGGTGAAAACTTTGGAATGGGTAAAGAAATAGAGTGGTCAATTAAAGGAATAAAATCACTTGGAATAAAAGCTATAATTGCAAAGTCTTTTCATAAAAGGTATAAATTTGATTTGCACTGTCTTGGAATATTGGCTTTAGAATTCACAGAAGGTGAAGATATAAATATATTAGCTATAAAAGGTGATGAGGTCATTGATATTAATTTAGATGAAAAAGTAAAAACAAATAGTTTATATAATTTAACAATAAGTTCAAATAGAGGAATTATTGAAACTAAGCTAAATAATAGTATTACTAAAAGCAATTATAAAAATAATAGGAACTTAAATTTATTATTAAATGACTTGATAGCAAAATAATAATAAAGTATAAAAATCATAAAAGGGATTAGACAATATGTCATTTTTAAAATTAAAACTATCAGATAAGATAAATAAATCACTTACTGAAAGTACCTATATTAAACCAACTGCAATTCAAGAAAAAGTAATTCCTTTAATATTAGAACATAAAGATATTATTGCAAGAGCACAAACTGGAAGTGGAAAAACTGCAAGTTTTGTTTTACCTATATTAAATCTTTGGAATAATCAAAATTATGAAGGAAAGCCAAAAATCAGATGTTTGGTTTTAACTCCAACAAGAGAGTTGGCATTACAAGTATCTACTGCTTTTTTAACATTTAGTAAATATATGAATAAGAAACCAAAAGTTGTAAGTGTTATTGGAGGGGAAAGTATTGGTGAACAGTTATTAAGTATTCAAAAAGGGTGTGATGTTATTGTCGCTACTACTGGAAGATTACTTGATATTTTAAAGAAAAAACAAATGGACTTATCAAATCTTGATTTTTTTGTTTTAGATGAAGCCGATAAAATGCTTGATTTTGGTTTTGAAGAAGAGTTAGAACTTTTATTAGAAGTTTTACCAAAAGAGCGTCAAAATCTTCTTTTCTCTGCAACTTATCCTACAAAGATGTTAAATATTGCCTCAAAAATAACACAAAATCCTATTGAAATATTTATTGAAAATGAAGAAACAACAGTTCAAAGTATAAATCAAAGGGTAATAGAAGTAAATAAAGAGAATAGAAGTGCTTTACTTAGACATTTGATAAAAGAAGAGAATTGGAAACAAGTTTTAGTTTTCATGGCAAATAAACGCTCATGTGACAATTTAGCTTCAAAATTTAGAAAATATGGTTTTGAGGCTGAGTCTTTTCATGGTGATTTAGTTCAAGAAGAGAGAAATGAGACTTTAGAAGATTTTAAATCAAATAAAATAAAAGTACTATTTGCTACAGATATAGCTGCCCGTGGATTGCATATAGATAATATTTCATGTGTGGTTAATTATGACTTACCAAGGGCTGCTGCTGATTATATTCATAGAATAGGAAGAACAGGAAGAGCAGGGAAGAGTGGTATTGCAGTCTCTTTTATATGCCATGAAGATAAAGAACATTTTGATTTAATTGAAAAACGAAGTGATATTAATCTTGAAAAAGAGCAAATAAATGGGTTTGAACTAACAGGAACTCCTATAGAAAAAACAAAAGGAACTGCTCCAGTAAAAGGTAAAAGAAAAAGTAAAAAAGATAAATTAAGAGAGCAAGCTTTAAAAAAGACTAAATAGTTTTATAAATCATTATTGAAAAAGTCAAGGTATACAAAATAAGAATATATTTTTTATAAGAGACTATGTTAATTTTATTTTTTATTTTTATACCTAAATATACACCAACTAAAGAGGCTAAACCTACTATTATTCCTTGAGAGTACATCATATGACCATTGAAGCTTAAAGATATAAATCCAGCAGTTGAAGAAAAGATTACAAAAAATAGTCCTAGGGTTGTTGCTCTTTTTAAATTATAATTCATAAATCCAACTAAAATTGGAGTTATAATTATAGAACCACCAGCACCCACACTCATGGCAATCGCACCTGAAATCGCACCAATTATTACAAGTAATAATATAGATTGATTCTTTTCTTTTTTGTCATGTTCAGCAGGAGTAACAAAAAGTTTTAAAATTGAAGCTAGCATAATTAATATAAATATATATTGCAAAGTTAGATTTGAAAATGCAGCAACTACAAATCCTGAGCATAGACCTCCTAAGAAGCCTCCACTTCCAATGGCTATTCCATCAACTAATATACCTGATTGTTTTTTACTATTTAAAAATGAACCAAAAATTGAACTAAATACCATTTGAACAACTGAAATAGATATGGCTTCTTTCATAACTAATCCAGATAATAAAAGCATTGGAACAAGTATCATTCCTCCTCCAACACCAAAAAAACCTGAAACAAAACCTGTAACAAGTCCTAAAAATAGAAGTTCAAAAATCATTATCTAATAGAGTTCATTGCAGAAATAAATTTTTTGTAAATACATTCAAGATCTGTATCTTCATTAGTTAAATCAATTCCATCATGTTTTTTAATTGCATGTTCTAAAACAGCAACTCTTTTTAATAGATATTCAAACATCTCTTTATTTATATCTGGTAAATCTCCATGATTTAATCTACCATTTTTATCATCTCTTTTGATAATTTTAGCAGGTACTCCAACTGCAGTTGAGTTTTTTGGTACATCACAAATTACAACAGAATTTGCTCCAATTTTGCTATTTTTACCAACAGTAATATTTCCTAAAACTTTAGCACCACTTCCAATTACAGAGTTTGATTTAATAGTAGGGTGTCTTTTACCTTTATTTAAACTAACTCCTCCAAGAGTTACACCTTGGTAAATTAGTACATCATCTTCCACAATTGCAGTTTGTCCAATAACTACACCAATTCCATGGTCTATAAATACTCTTCTCCCAATGGTTGCAGCTGGATGAATATCCATATTACATAAAAATTGGGTAAGTCCCATTATTATTCTAGAAGTTAGTTTGAAATTCTTTTTATAAAGTCTATTTGCAATTCTATGATTTATAACTGCCCAAACTCCTGGGTAATTAAAAATAAGTTCAATATTAGAGTTTAGTGCTGGGTCATTTAATTTGGGAACAGAAAAGTCTTCTTTTATCTGTTTCCAAAGAGAGATCTTTTCAGTATCTAGTTCTGGTTTAATTGTTTCTTTATTTATTTCATCACTCATAATAACTCCATATAGTTTTTAAATAACTATTTTCATTTAAATATTTTTTTAAATCCTTATAAATCTCTGGATTTAGGTTTTTTCTTAAAATATTTTTCATATTATCTGTGTCATAGTCAATGTCTTCGAGGATATCAATTATTTTTTGAGATTCTAATATTTTTTCTAATACAACTTTCCCATCTTTAAATACTACATTAACCTCAGTTGGGTGTGAGAAGAGGTTATGTTTCATTCCTAAAGTATCTTGATATGCACCAACATTAAAAAAGCCTAAGAAATAGTCCTCTTCATTTAAATTTATATCATGTAAATAAAGTGGTTTTTTTGAGTCAAAAGGAATTTCCCCATCACTATCACAAGTAATATCCCATAAAGAAGCACTTCTTGTAGGATTTTTGTCTAAATGTGTTAATGGCATTACTGGAAATTCTTGATCGATACCCCAATAATCAGGAAGTGATTGGAAAAGAGAAAAATTCAATAAATACTTTTCTTGAATACTTTCATTAAGTTTTTTTAACTCTCCATAATCATCAATTTCTAAAAATGAAATAGCTTTTTTAATTATTTGGTGTGTTAGAACTTCTGCATTTGATCTATCTTGTAAATCAATATAACCCAAATCAAAAAGTGTTAAAAGTGATTCCATATGGTCTGTACTATCATGCATATACTCATAAGCAGTTTTTTTAGTCATATCTCTATGTAAATAAAATAATTCTTGAATTAGTGGTGGATTTTTTTCTTTTAGTTTTAATTGATCAAGTTCATATTCAGAAGAAAATAGTTCTAATACTGGAGTTACAAGCACTGTTGAAGATGCTGAAATAAATCTTCCTGATTCTGTAAAAATATTTGGTTCATCAACACCTTTTTGTTTTGCAATATCTTTTAATGTAAATATAACATCACTTGCAAACTCACTAAGTGAATAAAATCTTGTTCTTTCATAAGCATTATATTCAACTGCCAATCCACCACCAATGTTAATTGAGCTTAAATTACTAGCACCTAAATTTTTAAGTTCTGCATAAATATGTCCAGATTCTCTTAATGCTTTTTTTAAAGGTTTAATAGAATTCATTGCTGAGCCAATATGAAAGTGAATCATTGTTAAATAATTCACAATATTTGTCTCTTCCATTAGTTCATATGCTTCAAGAATTTCTGTTGAAGTAAGACCAAATTTGGAGTTTATTCCTCCACTTTTAGCCCATAAACCACTTCCTCCACTGTGAAGTCTTACTCTTAATCCTATATTTGGACATTCTAATTTGGTCTCTTTTAAAACTTCTACAATCATTTCAAGTTCATTTAAACCCTCAATAATTAAAGTAATATTGTGTCCCATATTTTTTGCGATAAACCCTAAATGAATCATCTCTTTATCTTTAAATCCATTAACCGTAATAGGAGAGCCTATATTATTATATGTCATGGCAATAACAAGTTCTGCTTTACTTCCAGCTTCTAATCCATAATTAAATTTTTTTCCTTCATGTATTAAAGGTTCAATGAAGTTAGGTAATTGATTTACTTTTAAAGGAAACACTGCATTAAATGTTCCTTTATAGTTATACTCTTTTATACTTGCATTAAATACATCATATAAAGTATGTATTTGTTTCTTTGTTATGTGCGGAAATCTTAAAAGCAAAGGGCCTTTAAAATCTTGTTTTCTAATATCTTTTACAATAGATATTAGTGATGGTTTGCAGTCAAAATTAATTTTTGCCAATCCATCTTCAATAATAAAATTATCATCACTCCAGATGTCAATACCATAATCATTCACTATTAAAAATCCTCTAATTTTAAATTTTGTTCTTCTTGTGTATCTATATTTTTTATATAAATTGTCTCATTCTTTAATTCTGTTTCACCAATTAGTGCGACAATATTTGCACAATGTTTTTCAGCTATTTTAAAGTGTTTACCAAAACTTCTTGGTGTATACTCTATAATAGTTTTTGTTGTCTTTCTTTTTTTAAGAGCAACTTTTGTTATTGTATTTAGTGCATCTTCACTCATCGCACCTAAATAAATTGTATCTTCTTTTATATCTTTTTGTTTTATTAGTTCAAGTAATCGCTCAATTCCTATAGCAAATCCAATTCCAGGAGTTGCTCTTCCACCTAAAAACTCTACAAGTCTATCATATCTTCCACCACCTGCAATTGCACTTTGAGCACCAATTTCATTTGATGTAAATTCAAAGGCAGTTTGAGAATAATAATCTAAACCTCGAACTAAGTTTGAATCTATAACATAATTTATATTATTAAAATCTAAAATCTCTTTTAATTTCTCAAAATCACTATTACATTTTTCACATAAATTATCTGTGATTTTTGGAGCATCTACTAAAAGAGATTGGCATTTCTCATTTTTACAGTCTAAAACTCTTATAGGATTTGTCTCAATTCTTCTGTTACAGTCTTCACAAAGTTCAGCTTTTATATTTGTTAAAACTTTTACAAGATTTTCTTTGTATGGAGGCATACAAATAGGACAACCCAATGAGTTTAGTTGTAAAGTAAAACCAATACCAAAGAAGTCTAAAATCTCTTTTAACATCATAATTATATTTGCATCTTCATAAACAGAATCTATTCCAAAAACTTCACAACCAAATTGGTGAAATTCTCTTAGTCTTCCCTTTTGTGGTCTTTCATATCTAAACATAGGACCATAGTAGTACCATTTGTATGTTCCACCAGCACGGTCAAATTTATTTTCTACAAAACTTCTAACAACCCCTGCTGTTCCTTCTGGTCTTAAACATACATCATTTTCACCCTTGTCTATAAATTGATACATCTCTTTATTTACAATATCACTACTTTCTCCAACACTTCTTTTAAATAGTGCAGTCTCTTCTAAAATAGGAGTTTCCATGTATGTAAATCCATAGTTTTTAGCTATTCTTGAAGCATTTTCAATAAAATATGTAAAAAGCTCACTCTCTTTTCCTAAAATATCATTCATCCCTCTTAGACTTTGAATATTTTGTTTACCCATTTATAAAATCCTCAATTTTTTTTGCAATTTCTTCTATGCTTAAACTTGCATCTATAAAGATGTAGTTTAAATCTAACATTTCAATAGTTTTTTTCATTCTACTTTGAATGTCAATTAAATAATCAATTCCTCTTGATTCAATTGAATCATTTGATTTATTTCCTAATCTTTTTGTTAACTCTTCTTTACTCAATTCTAATAAAATAGTATGGCTAGGCAAAGTATTTTCCGTAGCTATCAAGTTTAAAGTTGTAACAACTTCAATTGGTAAACTTGAAGCATAAGCAATACCTGAAATAACTGATCTATCTGAAATAATCATTTTGTCAATATTTGGTTTTATTACTTCTTCTATGTGTTCAGCACGATCAGCCAAAAATAAAAACATCTCTGCAATTTTTGATTTGGCTTCACCATTAAGTGCCATTTCTCTTAATTTACTACCAAGTTTTGTCGCCCCTGGCTCTTTTGTAAAAATTGCATCACTAAATTTTTTTGACAGAATTTCAAGCTGAGTAGACTTTCCAGCTGTGTCAATTCCTTCTATAACTACATACATTCTATAACCTCTTTTGGAATTAAGTGTTGAAACTTACCCTTAAATAATATAATTTCTCTAACAATTGTAGAACTAACAAAGGCATTTTCAAGAGTTGGCATAAGATACAAAGTCTCAATGGTTTTATTAATAGAAGAGTTTGCATAGCCCATTTGAAGTTCATACTCAAAATCGCTTACTGCTCTTAAACCCCTAATAATAGTTGTAATACTTAAACTAGTTGCTAAATCAACTAATAAAGTATCAAATCCTACAACTTTTACTCCACTAATATTTTTTGTGGCTTCTTTTGCGAATTCAACTCTTTTTTCATGGGAAAACATAGGTTTTTTTCTTTCACTTTTTGCAACTGCTATAATTACTTCATCAAAAATATTTGCTGCTCTTTTGATAATATCCATGTGTCCATTTGTAATTGGATCAAATGTACCTGAATATATAGCACTTTTGTATGATGAGATTTGTTCTTTATTTTCTTTATTCATCTTCTTTCCATCTTTTATATAAACTATTTTCTATTCCTAAACTGTCATACCATTTCCCAATAAGAAAGTTTTCCATTTCATCAATTGTTGTATTATTTGAATAATAACCCAAAATAGGAGGTGAAATAGTAACACCCATTGATGACAATTTAGTCATATTTTCTAAGGGAATTTGAGAAAAGGGCATTTCTCTAGGAGCCAATAAAACTTCCCTTTTTTCTTTTAAGGATACAGCAAATGCTCTTGTAATTAGATTATCTGCAAAGCCATATGCACATTTTGCTAAAGTATTCATAGAGCAAGGGATTATTACCATTTTATCAATTTTAAATGATCCGGATGCAATAGGTGCCGCAATATCATTATTCTTAAAAAGTTTGATATTTTTTTGATTTTTTAATTTTTCGAATGCTTCATTATTTTCATATTTTAATGCAACTTTTGCATTCTCAGAAATAATAACAAAAGCTTGGATGTCCTGAGGTAAAAGCTCTAAAAATTTAATTCCTAAATTTACTCCACTAGCACCGCTAATTGCTACAACTAATCTCAATTTAGATCCTTATATTCTTTTAGATAAATTAGTGATATTAGCTTAAATAATCTTTATTTTCAAACAATTAAGTATTATGTTTTGAAATTTAAAAGATATAAACTGAACATAAGCTTAAATTTAAGCTAATATTAATCATTGGAATGCTAACATTTTGTATTACTATAAATTAAGATAAAGCAATCATTTTGTATAATTTTATTAATTTAAGTTATACTAAATGTTTAAAGGATAATCATGTCTAAAAATTTCACTTATTTAAGAATAAATAAAAATAATATAAACTATACAAGAGAACAAGAAGAAGGAATTATTAATTATGTTAAAAAACATAATATAGAAATTTTTCATAATATTGAAGTAGAAATTAACACTCCTTCTGAAGAAAAAAATATTTTAGAATTATTAAAATCATGTAAAATGAACTCTACTTTAATAGTCTATGATTTAAATGTTTTTGGAAGAACTATTGAAACAATTTTGGAAATTGTTAAATTTTTATTGGAAAATAAAGTAAGAATTTTAGTAATAAAACAAAATTTAGAATTAGTTAGTAATGAAGATATGCTTACAAAAATGGTTTTGGGGATGATATCTATGACAATTTCTTTAGAAAAAGATTTGATGAGTTTAAGAACAAAAGAAGCTCTAAGTGCAAAAAAACTAAATGGTGAGAGTTTAGGCAAACCAAAAGGTACAATTCAAAAATCAAAATTTGATAAACAAAGAGACAAAATAGAAGAACTATTAAGCGTAGGCTTATCTGTTAGAAAAATAGCAAAACTCTTAGGATATAACAATCATATTGGTCTAAACAATTATGTAAAAAAAAGAAATATTAGAGAAAGTAGTACTTTACTCGAAGATATTGCAAGTTAAACTTATCTTTTATGAATAAATACTTTATATTGACTTTAAATATATTATAGTATCATATTGCCTATTTAAAATATGGAGAATATATTATGAAAGTATTATTATTAAAAGATGTAAAAGGTACTGGTAAAGCTGGTGAAGTTAAAGAAGTTTCTGATGGGTATGGGAAAAATTTTTTAATTGGAAAAGGTTTAGCACTACTTGCAACAAATGAAGTTTTAAATAAACATAAAGCTCAAATGAGAAGAGAAGCTGAAAAAGAAGCAGAAGAAATAGAAACTGCAAAAGAGACTGCAAAAATACTTGATTCTCAAAAATTCACAATAAAACATAAAATTGGAGCTAATGGACACTTAATTGGTTCTGTTACAAATAAAGAGATTAGTGAGATACTAAAAGAACAAGCAGATATTGATTTAGACAAAAAAAATATAACATTAAATTCAAAAGTAAAAACAGAAGGTATCTTTGAAGCAGATTGTAAATTGGGACATGGAATCCATGGAACACTTAAATTTGATGTGATTGCAGAGTAAAAGATGTTTGATGCAACTACGATATTAGCCTATAGGGCAAAAGATAAAGCTGTAATTGGTGGAGATGGTCAAGTTACTTTTGGAAATACAGTTTTAAAAGGTAATGCCACAAAAATAAGAACACTTTATAAAGATAAAATATTAGCTGGGTTTGCAGGAAGTACAGCAGATGCCTTTAATCTTTTTGATATGTTTGAACCTCACTTAGAAAATACTAAAGGTGATTTATTAAAAGCTGTAATTGCATTTTCAAAAGAGTGGAGAAAAGACAAAGTTCTAAGACGACTTGAAGCTATGATGATTGTTTTAAATAAAGAACACATTTTTATATTATCAGGTACTGGTGATGTTGTTGAACCAGAAGATGGAATGATAGCCTCTATTGGAAGTGGTGGTAATTTTGCTATTTCTGCTGCAAGGGCACTTCAAAAACACTCAAACTTAGATCCTGAAGATTTAGTGAAAGAATCACTAATGATTGCTGGTGAACTTTGTATTTATACAAATCAAAATATAAAATTATTAAAAATAGAGGATTAATACAAATGAATATGACTCCTAAAGAGATTGTAAAATTTCTTGATGATTATGTAATTGGTCAAAGTGATGCAAAAAAAACAATAGCTTTGGCACTTAGGAATAGATATAGAAGAATGCAATTAAATCCAGAAATCCAAGAAGAAATTATGCCAAAAAATATTCTTATGATAGGTAGTACTGGAGTTGGAAAAACTGAGATTGCAAGAAGACTAGCAAAAATGATGAGTCTTCCTTTTGTAAAAGTAGAAGCAAGTAAATATACTGAAGTTGGTTTTGTAGGTCGAGATGTTGAATCTATGATTAGAGATTTGGTTTTTGCTTCAATGGATTTAGTTACAAAAGAGTACGAAGAAAAAATTCAAGATGGTATAGAACAAGAAGTAAATAAACAAATAATTGAAAAACTTGTTCCTCATTTACCTGAAGGTGCAAGTGAAAGTTCAAAAGAGTCTTTTATCAAAACTTTTAACAAAATGGAAGAGAAATTATTAAAAGGTGAACTTGAAGATAAAGTAATTGAAATAGAGCTTCCTAAAAAAGCTCATGTTGAAGTTATTGATTCATCATTTCCTATTGATATGACTTCTATGCAAGAGAGTTTAAATAATATGTTAGGTTCTCTAAATAAAGATAAAATAAAAAAAGAAGTAAAAATAAAAGATGCAAGAAAACTTTTAAGAAGTGGAGCTAGTGAAAAGTTAATTGATCAAGAATCTATTAAACACGAAGCCATAAGAAGAGTTGAAAATGGTGGAATTATTTTTATTGATGAGATAGATAAAATCGCTTCTGGAAAAAATAATCAAAATCAAGACCCAAGTAAAGAGGGTGTGCAAAGAGACTTACTTCCAATAGTTGAAGGAAGTAATGTTCAAACTAAATTTGGACAAGTAAAAACTGATCATATTTTATTTATTGCTGCTGGAGCATTTCATGTTAGTAAACCAAGTGATTTATTGCCAGAATTACAAGGAAGGTTTCCTCTAAGAGTTGAGTTAAATGCACTTGATGAAGAAGCTTTATATAAAATATTGACAAATACTAAGAATTCATTATTAAAACAATACAAAGCTTTATTAGAAGTAGAAGGTGTAACTTTAGAGTTTGATGATGAAGCAATTCATTCTTTTGCTCATCTTTCAGTTGAAGCAAATCAAAAAGCTGAAGATATTGGAGCTAGAAGATTGCATACAGTTATCGAAAAAGTTTTAGAAGATATAAGTTTTGATGCTGATGAGAAAAGTGGAAAAACTATTGTTATTACTAAAAAATTAGTAGAAGATAAATTGTCAGATATTGTTAAAGATGAAGATACTGCAAGATATATATTGTAATTTTTATTTTATTTTGGCTAGAATAAGGTAAATAAGTAATTTAAAAGGCGGACCCATGAAAATAGTAACATTTTGCAATATTGATGAGAAACTATTGGACTCTAGTTTTACAGTAGAGGGCTATGAAGAAACATCAGGTGAAGCAGATATTGCAATTATAGATATTAATTCGATATTTGATTTTGAAGAAAATAAAGCAGCCTCTTGTAAAGCTAAATATGTTTCTATTGCTATTCTTGATGATCAAGATGATTATGATGCATTTAAAAACTTTGGTATTGATGCTTGGATTAAACATGAAGATTTATCTAAAATAAATGAATTAATTGCAGTTTTAAATAAAAGGTTTTTATCATAATTATAGATACACATTGTCATTTAGATAACGAACAATATTACGAAGATATAGATACTGTAATACAAACTGCATTAGATAATGGGGTAAAGGGATTTTTAATTCCTGGTGCCGATTTTAAGGATTTATCTCAATCTATAAAATTAGTTGAAAAATATAAAGAAGTCTATTTTGCAGTTGGAATTCACCCTTATGATGCCCCTTCATATGATGAAAATATTATGAAAGAGTATATAACACACCCAAAATGCATAGCTGTTGGTGAGTGTGGATTAGATTACTTTAGATTACCTGAGAATGAAGAAGAAAAACTCCAAGAAAAGAAGTTGCAAAAAGAAGTATTTATTTCTCAAATAGAATTTGCTAAAAAAGTAAAAAAACCTCTTATTGTACATGTTAGGGAAGCCTCTGATGATTCTAAAACTATTTTAGAGAAATATGGTGCACGAGAAGTCGGTGGAGTTTTACATTGTTATAATGCAAGTAAACATTTACTTTCTTTAAGTGGACATGGTTTTTATTTTGGAATAGGTGGAGTTCTTACTTTTAAAAATGCGAAAAAATTAGTGGAAGTTTTGCCAAAAATTCCTTTAGATAAACTGTTAATTGAAACGGATGCTCCATATTTAACTCCCCATCCTCATAGGGGAAAAAGAAATGAGCCATTTTACACAAAATTTGTATCCCAAAAGATAGCAGAACTCTTAAATATTAGCGATGAAGAAGTTCAAAATTTGACTACAAATAATGCAAAAAAACTATTTAAAGAGTTTTCTAGCATAATTTAGATAAAATCTCAACTATTTACATAAATAGGATTGATAATTGTTTAAAATTTTTCTAATAATCATAACTCTTTTTTTGAGTGCTAATGCATCGTTAATAGGAAGTAACTTCTCACAGCGGGATTTACAAATCTTAAAAGAACTAGACATTGACCCCGCTTATATTACTGATTATAAACTACAAAAAACATACAATAGATATTTACAAAATATTCAAGACAAATATGTAAAAAGATTTAATAGAGCATCTCTATTTGTTCCAAAAGTAAAAGATATATTAAGAGAAGAGGGTTTACCTGAGACTTTTTTATATCTTGCAATGGCAGAATCAAGTTTTACCTTAGATGCAAAATCAAGAGCAAGAGCTACAGGTATGTGGCAATTTATGCCAGCAACTGGTAGAAACCTTGGTTTAAAAAATGATATTTATGTTGATGAAAGAATGGATATCGTTAAATCTACATATGCAGCAGCAAAATATTTAAAGTATTTACATGGAGAGTTTGGTAAATGGTATCTTGCAGCAGTTGCTTATAACTGTGGACAAGGAAGAGTTATTGAAGCAATTACAAGAGCAACTCTTGATTTATATGAAGATGAAAATGGTAAAAATAATGATAAATCAAAAGAGATAAAAGAGTATAGACATACTATAACTTTATATCAACAAAAAAGAGTTAGATTTAGTCAATTAAATAAAATCTATAAAGAAATCTTAACTTGGGATGTAAAACCAGATATTTATGAACTTTTAATGGAACAAAAAGATGTTAGAAGACAATATTTACCTGAAGAGAGTAGAAATTATATTAGAAAAATTATTTCACTTGCCATGATGAATAATCAAAGTTTTGTAACTGAAAATGACCATTCTCATATTAGAAATATTGGAGTGACTTCTCCAATTGCTACTGTTAGAGTAAAAGGTGGATTGCATTTAAAAAATATTGCTAAAGCTATAGGAATGGATTATAGAGATTTAAAAATGCTAAATAAACAACTTATCAGAAATATTATTCCTACTTATAAAAAAGATTATCAAATATATATTCCATATAGTAGATTATCTATATTTAATCAAAATAAAATGAATATAGAACCAACTAAATATCAAATACATATTGTAAAAAGAGGAGATAACCTTTATGATATTGGCAAAAAATATGGTATCTCTTATAAAGTTATTAAAAGTTTTAATAAACTTAAAAGTAATAGATTAGCATTAAAACAAAAAATAATTATTCCTTTTGTGGAAGGAACTGAATTAAAAACGAAAGATTATTATGTTAAAACTGGTGATACACTATTATCAATAGCAAAAATGTTTAGAGTGGAAATCAGTAAATTAATGACAGATAATAATTTAAAAAATAGTCTTATAAAAAGAGGAGATAAACTTGTTATTACGTATAGATAATTTAATTAAATTAGTTTTTATATTTGTATTTTCACTTCTTTTTAGTGGTTGTTTTTCATCATCATCTTATAATTATAGTAATTTTAATGTATTTAAAAAAGATAGAAGTAGTATAAATGTACCTGAACAAAAAATGAAAAACTCAGAAGCGATGCATAGAGCTACAATGCGACCGTATCAAGTGTTTGGTAAATGGTATTATCCAACTGTAGCTAAAGTAGGAGATGTTCAAACTGGAATTTCTTCATGGTATGGACCAAACTTTCATGCAAAACCTACTTCAAATGGCGAAATCTATAATATGTATAAAGCAACAGCTGCACATAAAACATTGCCTATGAATACAATGTTAAAAGTTGAAAACCTAGAAAATGGGAAATCAACTATTGTAAGAGTAAACGATAGAGGACCTTTTGTTGGTACTAGAATAATTGACTTATCTAATAAAGCAGCACGTGATATAGATATGGTAGCAAAAGGAACTGCAAAAGTTAAAATTACTGTTATAGGTTTTCATGGTAAAATTGCTCAAACTAAAGAAGAAAAAGAAGAAGTTGCAAGTGTAGGAAAATACTACTTACAAGTTGGAGCTTTTAGTAAGTATGCAGGGGCTAAAATCACTCAACATAAATTTAAAATAATGTTAAATGATGAATATGATGTTATAATTAAAAAAGGTATTTTTAACAATAAAGAGATAAATAGAGTTTGGATTAGTGGCTTTAGATCAGAAGAAGAAGTAAAAGACTTCAAAGAGAAAAATTCTCTACCAGGCATGATAATCGCAGAGTAATAGGAAATAATATGGCTGAATTTAATAGAAAAACAAAAGAGACAGATATATATTGTAAAATTGATATTAATGGATGTGGAAAATCAAGTATAAATACAGGTGTTGGTTTTTTTGACCATATGTTAGAGGCTCTTTCAAAACACAGTGGAGTAGATATAGAATTAACTTGTAAGGGTGATTTACACATTGATGCTCACCATACGGTTGAAGATTGTGGAATAGTATTAGGAAAAGCATTAAAAGATGAAATTTTCCCAATTAAAGCAGTCGAGCGATATGGAAACGCAACTGTAGTTATGGATGAAGCTTCAACTACTTGTGCTTTAGATTTATCAAATAGACCATATTTAATATATGAGGTAAATGTTAGTGGTAAAGTAGGAGAGTTTGATGTTGAACTTGCTGAAGAATTTTTCCATGCACTTGTTATGAATGCAGGATTAACTACTCATATTATAAATGAAAGAGGAAGAAATAAACACCATATTTTAGAAGCTTCTTTTAAAGCTTTTGCAGTAGCTTTAAGAAGAGCACTAGCAAAAAATGAAAGATTGGGAATTCCTAGTACTAAAGGGGTTTTATGATTAAGTTAATTGTTCTTGATGTTGATGGAACCTTAACTGATGGAAAAATTATTTATACAAATAATGGTGATGAAATAAAATCTTTTGATGTATCTGATGGTTTAGCAATTGCTGCATGGACAAAAAAATTTGGCAAAAAAGCAGCTATTATAACTGGAAGAAAATCTTCTTTAGTAGAAAAAAGAGCAAAAGATTTAAATATAGAACATCTTCATCAAGGTGTACACAATAAAGATGAAGTTTTAGAAGAGATTTTAAAAAAAGAGAATATTTCTTGGGGTGAAGTAGCTGCCATTGGTGATGATTTAAATGATTATAAGATGCTTAAAAAAGCAGGATTATCTTTTACTCCACAAAATGGTTCAAAATACATAAAAGAAATAGTTAATGTAGTTTGCAAAAATAAAGGTGGAGAAGGTGCTGTTAGAGAAATGATGGAGTATATTTTCAAAGAAGATGGTTTAGAAGAGGAATTTTTAAACTTATGGCTATAAAATATTTTGCTTATATTTTGTTAATTTGTTCTTTTATATCAACTATAATTGTAATTGCACCTAGAGAAAAAGATAAAAATATAGAAGAACAACCTCAAATTGTTTTTGAGAATTCTACTTTATACACTTTTAATGAAGACAATTTAGAAAGAATTGTAAATTCAACAAGAGCGATGAAATACAAAACAAAAGATGTTATGTATGATGGGAAGATTATATTAAGAAGAACTGATAATGGAACAGATTATATTCAAGCTGATATTATTATTAAAAGACTTGAACAATATAAATTTTTAAACGATGTGAAATATAATAGAGAGAATAATATACTTTTAAATACAGATGAGATGTTTTACGATGGAATCAAAAAAATAGCTACAAATACTATAGCATTTGATGGTATATACAATAATAGTAGTATAAAGGGAATAGCATTGTATTATGATACAAATAAACAAGTTTTTAAAGCAAAAAATACACATTTTGAAATTTTATTAAATAGTAACAAGGGTAATAAATGAGAATTTTTTTAGTTTTTAGTTTTTTAGTTAGTTTTTTATTTTCAGAAAAATTAATTATAGATGCAAAGAATTTTGAAGCATATGATGAAAAAGGATTATCTATTTTTACAGGTGATGTAAAAATGGTAAAATCAAGTGATGAATTAGAATCTGATAGGTTAGAAGTATATTTAAGTAAGAAAAAACCTAATACGAAAAGAGAGCCTCTAAAATATATTGCAACTGGTAGTGTTAAATTTAAAGTTAAAACAGCAGATAAATTATATGAAGGTAAGGGTGATAAAGTTGTTTATGAACCTAAAAAACTAAAATATGTAATTACTGGAAATGGATTTTTAAAAGAAGTAACAGAAGATAAAAGACTTTTTGGAAATAAAATTGTTATTAATCAAATTACTGGTGAAGCAAAAGTCACAGGAAGTGAAGATAAACCTGTTAGGTTTATAATAGATTTAGGTGAAAAAAAAGAAGATAAAAAAGTTTCACCTACTGAGGAAAATTCAAATAAAGTTGAGGCAAAATAATGAGAATAGTCGATGCATCATTTATGCAATCAGCTCAAAGTATAAGTGATTCACCAGGTCCTGATGTAGCTGAAATAGCATTTTTAGGACGAAGTAATGTGGGTAAGAGTTCTTTATTAAATACTCTTACAAATAGAAAAGGTTTAGCAAAATCTTCTTCTACACCTGGAAAGACTCAGCTTATAAATTATTTTAATATAAAGTTTAAAACAGATGAAGAAAATGGTATGCCACCTGATTTATTTGCTAGATTTGTAGATTTACCTGGATTTGGATATGCCAAAGTATCTAAGACTTTAAAAGCAGAGTGGAATAAAAATCTAACAAATTATTTGGAACAAAGACCAAATTTACAAATGTTTATACATTTAATTGATGCTAGACACCCAGAACTTGCAATAGATAAAAATGTTGATGAATTTTTAGAAAAAATAAAAAGAGGTGATCAACTTATTGTTCATGCTTTTACAAAAACAGATAAGCTAAAACAAAATGATTTAGCAAAATTAAAAAGAGAGTACCCAGAAGGTATTTTTATATCAAATCTTAAAAAAAGAGGTATAAGTGACCTCCAAAATAAAATAACAGGATATTTATTTGGAAATTAGATTTTATAAACCAACAACAAAAGATATTATTCCTATGCAAAGCCTTGTAAAAGGTGAAGTAGAGAAGGGTACTATCTTACTTAGAACAGAAGATGAAATGGCTAATACAATACGGTCATATACTGTTGTTGAAGTTGATGGAAAACTAGCAGGTTTTGTAGCAACGCATATTCACTCAATAAGACTAGCAGAAGTGCGAAGTTTAATAGTATCAAAAGATTTTAGAGGTTTAAAACTAGGAAAACAATTAGTTGATGCCTGTATAAAAGAGGCTAAGTTTTATGGTCTAGAACAACTTCTATCTTTGACTTACGAAGCAGGTTTTTTTGAAAGCTGTGGGTTTAGAATAATAGAAAAAGACCAAATTCCAGAACACAAAATCTGGGCTGATTGTATACGATGTAAACATTTCCCAGTTTGTGACGAAGTGGCGATGGTATTTGACCTTTAGCCACTTTATTGAGCTTTAAATAAACCACTTCCTTTTATTCCTCCATCCTCAAAGTCAAATTTTCCTCCAATAGCTTTTATAGAACCACTTCCATAAAATGAACCATTTACATTTCCCGTTATACCTTTAGAATTGTGAGTTAAATTAGATGAAGAAAAACCAGAAGAATTTACAGCTCCATTATTAAAGTTGATTTTGTATTCTGAACCTTCATTATATAATAAGTTCATATTCCCTGTAAAAGAATTATTTCCTCCACCAAAATTAAATGTAAAATTTACAGTACTCTGATCGGATATATCGTATAGCGTACTTCCATCATATATGTCTCCATGTATAACATTACCAGTAAATGTTTTACTAGTAGTTAGTCCACCAATTAAGTCAAGTATGATACTCCCTGCAGTTTTTGTTCCTGCAATCCATCCTCCTGCATAGGTTATATTATTTTGAGATGTTCCTTGCCATTCTCCCCATGATAAGTATGTTTCATTTTCATCAGAAAATGTTCCAATACTAGTTCCATTTTTTAATGTGGAATCAAGGACTTTATTGTTGTCAATATTTATTCGAGAAGAGTTACCTATTGTCCCTTGCGTGATAGAAGAATCAAATCCATTTATTCCCATTTCACCATTTTTGAAAGATTCAAATGCATCATTATTATTACTATCTGTAATTATTGTATTTGCATATCCTAAAGTAGTAAAGCCAGATAAGTTAGAATGTTCTTTTTTCTTATATCTCACAGTAGGAAGTTCATATTTAACAGGATCATTATTTGGAGTATTATTTACAACTGTAGGTTTTTCAGGAGAAATATTTTTTTCTTCTTTACTCTCACTATTTTGTGGTGTTGTAGTATTATTAGTATCTGCTAATTGTTCTAATTTATCTAAAGTGTCTTGTTTTAAAGGTTCTGGAGTAGTTGGGGCTTGACCTTGTGGAGTTCTTGTAAACTCTTGTTTGGCTACATCTACAGATATCCCTACTGCTGTAACAGTAATAGCACCATCTGTACAAGCAATTATATTTTGGTCTCCAAGAATAGTAGTTCCTCTAATACCTATAGAAGCACTTTTAGTTTTTAGTTTAAATCTCTCTTTATTTATTTTTCCAATCTTTCCAGTAATAGACTTAAAAGACCCCTTCATAAACCCAAAACTAGCTTTAGAGTCTTTTGGTTTATTCTCATCATAAACATAATCAAAGATATTTAAAGTAGAATTTTGCCCAATAGTAATAATAGTATTATCATTCATGGTAATTTGAGCTTTAGAACCTTTAGTAGAATTTATAACATCATTCTTTTCTAATTTCTCTCCAAGTTTAGCTAGGATAGTATTCGAATCCCTAGAGATTTTAACATCACCAACTAAGGCTGTTATTTGTCCTATACTAGCAAATAAAAAGTTTGCAAGGATAAAAAGTAATAAGAGTATTTTTTTCATGTTAAATCCTTAAAATGTATAAATCAATGAAGATTTAATAACTTGTTTTTTATAATCAAAGGGTGCTTGATTTGATATATTGTTTGTAGCTGTTGCTTTTAAGGCAAAGATTAAGTTTTTTCTTATTGGTCTACTTATTCCAAGTGAGACACTATTTATCTTATCAACTCTTCTTGATAGAAAGTTAACATCCGTATCTCTATAGATTACTTTTTTACTATTTATATTTGTGTTTAGATTAAATTTATATGGTAAAGCTAAACTATTTTCTAAGCCTACTTCAAATGATTCTTTACTTACATCTGTTCTTTGTTCATATATTTCTATTTCTTTACTATATGAAGTATCTAAAGTAAAAAGTCCAAAGTTTTCTGTTTTATATTTTAAGCTATTTGTTAAATCAAATACATAAGCATTTTTTTGTTTATCTTCTTGTTGGTCATAGAGTTTTTTACTTAGTTTAAAAGTAATATCATTTAAAGTTGTTTGAGTAAAGATATGAGAGTTTGAAAGTATTAGATTATAGTTTTTTAAATAGTCTTTGTCATTGTATCTAACATAATCCATTCCTATTCCAGAGCTATATTTATTTGCTCCTTTGTAAAAGGTAGGAGTAGAAGTAAATGATATAACATCAATATTACTATCTTTTTTAGTATCATAATCTTGGGTATAAACTACAAGATTGTTATTTAAAGAAAACTTTTCATTATATCTGTATACATGGTTTATAACAGCAATTGCATCATAATAGTAATCTGATTCTTCTTTTGTATCATTTGATAATTTTAAATCAGTTCCTAATTGGGGTACAAAGACTGAATAATCCCCTGCAGTTGCTGAGTTATTTACATTTGAGTCATAACTTAAATCAAATACTAAAGCTCCACTTATAAAGTGTTTTTGCATAGTTTGTCTTATGAAAGCCAGTCTTGATTCAATACTTTTTTTTACATCTGGTGGAGTATCTGCATTTACTAAAACAGCATTAAAGTCTTTTATTGCTTGAGTATAGTTTTTAAGCATCAAATTACTTTGTGCTATTTCTATTTTTGCTCTTAAATTATTTGGTTGAGCAAAAAGTATTCTCTCATAATAACTTATTGCTATATCATATTTCCCTTGTTCATATTCACATCTTCCAAGATAGAAGTTTAGATTTTGGTTTTCCAAATCATTTTTTGATAGGGAAATAAATATTTCGTAAGCTTTTTCATAAGCTTTTTCATTAAATAGTTTTACTGCTTGCTCATAAGAAGTAACTGCCTTATTAGCTAATAAAAAGGATGTTAATAAAAGTGTTAAGAATAATAGCTTTTTTATCATAATAGAACTTTTTTTAGTAGATTTTATCTATTATATTTTATTTAATCTTTATATTATATTATTGTTTCTTAAGAAAATAATAAGAATATATTAAAAATAATTTAAAGTAATAATTTTATATTATTATTCTGATAAAGACTCTCCTATTGAAAGTTTTAATTTTGCTTTTATAAAAGTAAGGTCAAATTTTGACATAATTACTTCAGCTTCTGCTTTTTGTAAAGATGCTTGGTGTATTAATAAATCTGTCATCTTAATAAGCTTATTTTTATACATATTTTCTGCTTTTTGTAAAATCTCTTCTGCTAAAGATAAAGCTTTTAATTTTTCTGCCAAAGTTTCTTGATTTGATAAATAATTCAAATAATTTTGTTTTATCTCAAGTTTAATAGAGTCTTCAAACTGTGCTTTTTGTATCATCAGTTTATTATATTTAATTCTACTTTGTTCTAGTTTTGATTCTCTTGTCATATCAAATATTTTCATATTTAATTGAACTTTTGCTAAGTAAAAATCTTGTGTTTCATCAAAATTTTTTAATTTATCATTACTATATCCATATTCTATATGTGCATCAATTTTAGGATAATAATCTGATTGTACTATTTTTATATTTTTCTTTGATGATTTTACATTTAAATCAATATATTTAAAATCTTCTCTTTTATTTATAGCTTCTTTTTGAATACTTTTTAAATCAATTTTTGAAATACCTACTTCTTCAAAACTTTTTACATCCGATATATCATCACCTATTAAAAAACTCAAATAAGAAAGAGAAAGAGATACCTTATTTTGTGCTTCTTTTAATCTTACATTTGTATTTAAGTCTTGTACTTGGGCTTCATTTAGATCTATTTTTGTAACTAATCCTTCTTTATGCATTTCCTTTGTAAAATTTACAAAAGAAGTAGTTACTTTTTTTGCTTTTTGAGTAGACTTTAAATACTCTTTTGCTGCAACACAAGCATTATAAGCTCTCAATAATTCTAGTGTTAGAAGTTTCTGATCATATTTATATTTTTTATTTTTTGCTTCAATTTGAAGTTTTGCTATATCTTTTGAATTAGAAATTTTAAAGCCAGTAAATAAAGGAATATCATAAGTTAATTTTGTCTCATAATTTTCTGTAGATTTTGGATAATTTAAATCGTTAGGAGCAACTTTAATAGAATTAGGACCTTCATATGAACTAAATCCAAAATCTCCAAAGGTAGCTTTTCTCGAACTTAGTTTTGAATTAAATGCATAACCTGCATGATTTGTGTTTGTATAAGTCTCTTTAAAATTTAATGCTCCATAATTATTTGCAGATATCTCATCTAATATTGCATGAGATTCTTTAATATCTAATTGTTTTAATTTTAATTCTTTATTATTTTTAAGTAATAAGTTTAAAGCTTCATCAAATGTAACCTCTTTAGAAAATAGAGAAAGTGAGGTGATTAGTAAAGGGATTAAAAGTTTATACATATAAATATTCCTTATTTAAAATAGGGCATTATATCTCCTTTAATATTAAAATAATTTAAAATAAATTATAATATAAGCTTATAATAAAATTACATTATTTTCCCTCCTCTTTATTCCAAATAAAATATAGTTTTTCAATTTCTTCTATCTCTTTTTCTGATGGTTTTCTTCTACAAGAAAGATATCCCTTTGAGCCATTACAACTTATAAAAGGATATACTGTTGCATAAACCCAATAATAGTTTCCATCTTTAGTTGCATTTTTTACATAACCTGTCCAAATATCTCCACTTTGAACTGTTTCCCACAGAGATTTAAAAGCTTTTTTAGGCATTTCTTTATTTCTAACAATATTATGAGGTTGCCCAATAAGTTCATCAAGTGTATATCCTGCAATCTTACAAAAGGTGTCATTTGCAAATCGAATGATACCCTTTTCATCAGTTTCACTCACTAAGAATGCAGATTTATCTAAAACTATTTCTTTTCCAGCTGACATATTTTCTCCTTAATTAAATTTTTTATTTTTTGCATCTTCCACTAAGTCATTTGCCATATTTGAAACTTCACTTGATATATTTTTAATCTTATTTGCTTCACTTGCATTTTCTTGTGTTACACTATCAAGTTTCCCTACTGCATCATTAATTTGCTCGATTCCATTCATTTGCTCTTTTGAAGCATCTGAAACATCTTCTATTATATGAATTGTTTTTGTTATGTGCTCATTTAATTCTTGATAATCAGTAATCATGCCATCTGATATTTTTTTACCTTCAATGGCTTTATTATTTGCATCTTCAACTAGGTTTTTTATCTCACGGGCTGCTTCTGCACTTCGTGAAGCTAAATTTCTCACTTCTTGTGCAACTACTGCAAATCCTTTTCCTGCTTCTCCTGCTGTTGCTGATTCAACTGCTGCATTTAGACTTAAGATATTTGTTTGGAATGCAATTTGATCAATAATATTAATAGCTTCATTGATTGCAGCAACTTTTTCATTTATTTCTTCCATTGCTAAGGCTGTATTTGCTGCATGCTCTTGTCCTTTTGAAACAGACATTTTAACTGTTTTACCTAATTCTGACATTTTTGAAGCATTGCTTGCATTACTTCTAGTGATTGATGTTATTTCTTCTACTGCTGCAGCTGTTTCTTCCAATGAAGCTGCCTGGTCAGTAGCTTTATTTGCTAAGTTCTCCATAGATTTAGTTAGATTATAAGAATTTTTTTCTAGGGCTTGTCCATTTGTTAAGTTAGTTTTTGCACTTTGACTTAATGCATCACCTAGTCCATTAACTCTTGTCATAACTGCAAGCATTTCTTCTTTTAAACTTTCATGTATAATAACTCTATTTCTAAAATCTCCATTTATATATTCATCTAAAGTCTCTTTTACATTTGACATATTCTTTTCAAGAATATTTAACATTTTATTTAATGTATTTTTTAATGTTAATATCATTGGATTTTCAGAATTTCCATGAATTCTACATTTATAAATACCTTGTTCAACTTTGTCTGCTGTTAGTACAACTTCTCCCATAACTCTTATGTCATCTTTTAATTTTTTGTCTATTTCTAGTGCTATTTCATTTAATAATAAATTTAATTCTCCTATTTCATCAGAAGTACTAACTTCACATGGTGTATATTTATTATCAATCATTGTAATAAAATCTAAAAATCTTTTAAAGTTATCTTTAAATAATTCTAATGGTTTTTTAACAATGTTGTTAAATGCAAATATTACTAAAATATAAGAAATAATAACAGTGAGTAGAGTAAATCCTGATACTTTTAATATGATTGCACTTATTTGATCCTTCGTTTGTGTTTTCATTTGTAAAATAGTATTTTCAACATCATCTACATTTGTTCCCGTTCCTATTATCCATCCCCAAGGTTTAAACAATTTGATATAAGAAAACTTTGCAATTGATTCTGAATCATTTGCTTTTTGTAATTCATAGTCTATTCTTCCTTCACCTTTATTTTTAATTATTTTACTCATTTGGTCAAAAACTTTATTATTTACAAAATCAACATCTTTTGTTAAGTTTTTTCCTTCAAGAGCTGAATTAATAGGGTGCATTACCATTTCCATATTTGTATTAGTAATCCAGAAATATCCATTTTTACCATATCTTATATTTCTAATCTTATCTATTATTTTTTTCTTTCCTTCGTCTCCATACTCTTTTTCATATTGAGAAATAAGATTACTAATAACTTCAATTTGTTTTTTTAGTTCTTCTGTTCTCTTTTTATATTCATTGGTTTTAAATTGATTAGCTTGTACTTGGGTTAATGTATTTATTTCATAAATTGCTATTTGAGAAATTATTATTGACATAATAATAATTATAATAGTAATAAGTGCTAGAGTCTTTGTCTTTATTGTTAGATCTTTCATTGTCTCTCCCCTTCGGAACTAAATGTATAGATTAATACAATATTATATTAATTTTATATTATATTAATATAGTGTTAATATTATAATAAAGTTACTTATTATTTATAATCGAACAAAAAAATACTATTATTTATTTATTTAAGATTAAGTTTTTGAGAAGGAGTGTTTTAATTCTATTTAAAGGATTGTGCAAGATTTCCAATAATAAGTTGCCAACCATCAATTATAATGAAAAAGATAACCTTTATAGGTAAGGATATCATTACAGGAGGTAACATCATCATACCTAAACTCATAAGAATAGATGCAACAATAATATCAATAACTAAAAAAGGCAAAAATATTAAGAAACCTATTTCAAAGGCTGTTCTTAGTTCACTTACAATAAATGCAGGCATCAAAAGAGTAAGTGAGACATCATCTATATTTTTAGGATTTTTTTCTTTTTTTATACGATAAAAAAGAGCAATATCTTCTTCTCTTGTATTTTTTATCATAAATTCTTTAAAAGGTTTTACACTTTTAGTAAAAGCTTCTTCATATCCAATTTTTTCTTCCATATAAGGTTTAACACCTTCATTGTAGGATACTTTAGCATATGGTTCCATAATAAATATAGTTAAAATAAGTGCCATAGATATTACGATTTGATTTGGAGGTGCTTGTTGAAGTCCCATTGCTTGTCTTAACAAAGATAATACAATTATAAGTCTTGTAAAACTTGTCACCATTAGTAGCAAAGTGGGAGCCATTGCTAACAGTATAAGAATAATAGCAATATTTATTGTTTTTACAAATTGTGCAGGTTGATCTATTGATGCAATTGAAAGATTTATTACTGGTAAATTATCAGCAGCGAAAAGTGAAATAGAAAATATAAAAAGTGCTAATAAAATTTTCAAATAAGATCCTTAAAAAAGTAAAAAAGAATGATAACTAAAAAAAGTTTAAATTCTAAAGATAATTCAGCAAAAGTATATTATAATGAATTAAATTATTTAAGATAAATTTAATAATTGGATAATAAGGAATGAATTTTGCAAACATACATTATGAAAAGTTTTATAATTTTGGTATTGATAGTTCAATGTTCTTTTTCGAAAGATTTAAAAGATATTCTTGATGATGGATATATAAGAGTTGGAGTCAAATATGATTATAAACCTTTTGGTTTTATAAATAATGATGGTAGGCTAGATGGTTTCGATATTGATTTAATAAAAATTATGATGAATAAACTAGAATTGAGAGTTCAATTTATAGAGGTTAATTCTATCAATAAAGAAAGAATGCTTTTAAATGATAATTTGGATATTCTTTTTGCAGGAATGATAGAAGATAAACAAAGTAATAAAAATATAATTTTTACTAAACCCTATTATTTGGACGAACAAGTTATTTTATTAAATAGTAAGAATAGTGTAAATAGCTTAAAAGAGATGAACAATATGCATGTAGGTTCTTTAAAAGGAACAAATTATTTAAATAATTTGTTAAAGATACAACCAAACGTAATAACAATTAGTTTTTCTCAATATCCACAATTAACGAAAGCTTTGTCTTTTAATAATATTGATGCTGTTACTGCTGGTTCAACATGGGCAAAAGAGCAAGTTGAAAGTCACCAAAATGAATTTAGAATATTAAGTGATGTTATTTGTACAATTAGATACTCAATAGCATTAAAAAAGAATAATGAAAACCTAAAAGAAAAGTTAAATTCATTATTTACTGAAATTACAAAAGATAATACATATGAAAAAATCTATAAGAAGTGGTTTAAATAATAAAAGATAAAATATTTAAAATAAAAATTTAATTAGAATTAATTTACTTTTATATAACCTAATTCTATTAATTTATTATATATCTTAGTTGTAATCTCTCCTGCTGCACTTCCCCCATGTCCCCCATGTTCTACTAATATTGTAACCGCATATTGAGGATTATCAAAAGGACCATAAGTAGTTAACCAAGCATGAGACCTTTTTAAATACTCTAGTTCACTTTCTAATGCTCTTTTTTTCACATCTTGATCTATTCCAATAACTTGAGCCGTTCCCGTTTTTGCAGCAACTTTTATTTTAGGATTTATACCTCTTAAATGCCAATACGCAGTTCCATGTTTATCATTTGCAACTTCATACATGCCTTTTTGAACTAGTTTTAAATTTTCTGGATCTATATCAATTTTCTTAGGTTCAACATAGGCATCTTTATAAAAGTGAGGTGTGGCTAATTTATCAGTTGCCAAAAAAGAAGTATATCTTGCAATTTGCATAGGTGTTACTAATACTGAGCCTTGCCCAATAGATGAAATAAGCGTTTCTCCTGTAAACCAAGCTCTATTGTATTTTTTTCTTTTCCAAGATTCATTTGGATTGATTCCAATAAATTCATACATTTGGTCAACACCTGTTTTTTCTCCAAATCCAAATTTTGCCATTGTTTCACTAATTTTGTTTATACCAACTTTTTGACTAGCTTTGTAGAAAAAATCATCACAACTCTCTCTAATAGCTTTAACAAAATCAACTATTCCATGTCCGTCTTTTTTCCAACATCTAAATTTTCTATTTGCAAATTCATATGTTCCTGTACAATTTACTTTGAAATTTCTACTTATTCCATTTTCTAATAAGCCTAAGGCTACCCCCATCTTCCATACACTTCCAGGAGGATACATCCCATTTGTAATTTTATTTGTAAATGGTTTATTTATATCATTTTGTAAATCATCCCACTCTTTATATGAGATCCCATTTACAAAAACATTATTGTCAAATTCTGGAAAAGAAGCAGCCGCTATTATCTCACCATTATTTACATTCATTACAATTACTGCACCAGCTTTTTGATTAAAAATATCATGAATATATTGTTCTAATTTAATATCAATAGTTGTAGTGATATTATTATCAATTGTTACATCTTTTTCTTCTAATACTTCAAGCTCTTTATTTAGAGCATTTACTTTTACTTTTTTATATCCAAGTTGACCTTGTAAAATATTGTTATAATATTTTTCTAAACCATTTTTACCAATTATTCCACTATATCTAGAAATGGGATTTCCCTCAATATCTTTTCTAGAAGCTTTTCCTACATATCCAATAATATGTGCTGCAACTTTTTTAAATGGGTAATTTCTTTTTACTGCTGATTCTACTTTTAAATTATCTAATGAGTTAAAAACAGTATATTTATCAAAGAATTTGTCATAAGCTATATAATCAATAATTTTAACAAAATCATGTTTATAAGGTGAATCTAATTTATTGTATTTTTTAATTAATTTATCTTTCTCGAAGTCTGGGAAATGTGCAACTATAGTATTAACTAACTCTTCTAAAATATGTTTATTTTTATATGAACGCAAGTGTGGTTTAATACTTAAAGAAAACCCAAGTTCATTGATTGCCAAAGCAATACCATTTCTATCTTTTATCAGTCCTCTTGAAGGTGCTTGAAACACTTTTTTGATGTAGTTTTGTTTTGATAATTGTTCATAATATGTATTTGATTTTATACTTAAATAATATAATCTATATACTAAAAGTAAGCATACAACACCAATAAAGATAAGAATTAAATTGAGCCGTTTTTTCATAAAAATAGTCCGTAAATTAAGAAATCAATTACAATATTTAATATAACATATCTAACTAAGTTAAAATTTAAATCATTGGAAAAAACCCAAACTAAAAGAACACCTATATAAAAAGTTAATATATAAATATAATTATTTAGATTATGTAATGAAATAACTCTATTTAAACTGGGTAATATAAAAGTATATATAAATAAAGATAGAAAGGTAAAAGAAAAAGGTAAAAAGCCATTATTATATTCTATAAATAAAAAGATTATTATCAAATATGTTAAAGAGTAATAATATTGGTATTTAATAGATTTCAAAAAAGCTAAAAAAATTATACCTGCCATTAAAATTGGGAAAAAGTGTACTGATGAAATAATATTAACAAATACTGTAATAAGTCCTAAAAAGAATATAAAGTAAGGATTGTGTAAAAGTATATTTTTCATTAATTAGCAGTCTTAGTATATTTTTTGCTGATTATATTATAAATAGTCTTATACTAGGATATCATTAAGTTTTATTTTGCTTTGATAAGTCATAAATAAAAGCAAAAACTTCTGCAACTGCTTTATATAAGTTATTTGGAATTTGTTGATTTACATCTAGTTTTGTTAAAAGTTCAACTAAATCTTCATCTTTTTTTATTGGGATATTATTCTCTTTTGCTATTTTTATAATATTAGATGCAAGTTCACCACTTCCTTTTGCTACAACTTTGGGTGCAGTATCATCTTGTATATTATACTTTAAAGCTGCAACTTTTAATATTTTCTTTTCTTCATCCATCTTATACCTTGATATTTACACCAAAATCAAAATCGTCATTTTGTTTATAAAAATTTTGCTTTGTATCTTCTTTTAATGTATGTATATTTAGCCCAATCACACTTATCCCTGTACCATTTAACTCTCTTCTCAAACTTGTCGCTTTTTGTCTTATTAATTGTTTGGTGTCTTCTTTTTCTACAAAAACTGAAATATCTAACTTGTCATCTTCATATAAATAAAGATGTAAATTTATTTTTCCTAAGTCTTTTAGTGTCAAATCAATCAAACAGTAAAACTTTTCATCATCGGCTTTTTTTATATCAATCGAACCATCTTCAAGTAAGTCCCATAAAAAAGGTATATATACGTTGTTTGATGAATTTGCTATTGAATAAAGTTGATGGTAATCAATTTGGGTCAAAAGTTTATCAACATGTTTTAATATCTCTTTTGGATCAGCATCTTTAGAAATATGAGATTTTATGTCATCAATATCTTTAGCTTGGTTTTGAATTTGATTTTGAAGTTGCTCTTGTACTTTTGATAAAACTGTTTTTATGTCATTAAAAATAGGGGAGTCTGTTCTTATTGAAAAAGTATTTGAAGGAAGAGCTGTTTTTGCATCTAAGCTTGTGGTAATTTTTACAGCTGCATCTTTTGGGTTTTGCAGGTCTATTTTTTTTATATCAGTTAATATTCTATCAATTTGTTTTAAAGTATCTTTGACATTGAGATTTTCTTTGTTTAAGTTTTGAGCTTGTGGTTTGGCTTCTTCTTTTAGTTGTACTTTCATTTGTAGAAGCTGAGAAGTACTTTGAACAGTACTTTTTATTTGTTGCTCTTTTCCTTGGGGCGAAGTTTCTACTTGTTTTGAAGGATTATCAACTGCACTTTGTGTTTTTTCATTAGAAACTTGCCCTTGAAGTTGAGTTTGAACCTTAGTTAAGATATTTTTGATGTCAGTTAATAAAGGAGAATCACTTTTAATACTTTGAGCACTTGTTGTTGTAGTAGTTGTAGTTGTTTGTTGACTTACTTGCTGTGTTGGTTTTGATTCATTAGTTATATTAGGTTTGGCAACTTGTTCTTTTATATTAGGAGTTTCAAGATTTTTTATCTGAATTAAAAGTTTGTCTATTTGTTTAAGTGTTTGGGGAATATTGATATTTTCTTTACTAATACTTTGTGTAATAGTCTGATTATTATTTTGTGGTGTAGTTTCTACTTTGCTTTGATTAGAGACTTGCCCTTGAAGTTGAGATTGAACTTTAGTTAAGATATTTTTGATGTCAGTTAATAAAGGAGAATCACTTCTAATACTTTGAGCACTTGTTGTAGTAGTTGTAGTTGTTGGTTGACTTACTTGCTGTGTTGGTTTTGATTCATTAGGTATATTAGGTTTGGCAACTTGTTCTTTTATATTAGGAGTTTCAAGATTTTTTATCTGTATTAAAAGTTTGTCTATTTGTTTAAGTGTTTCAGGAATATTGATATTTTCTTTACTTACACTTTGCGTAATAGCTTGATTATTGTTTTGTGGTGTGGTTTCTACTTTTTGATTAGAGACTTGCCCTTGAAGTTGAGATTGAACCTTAGTTAAGATATTTTTGATGTCATTTAATAAAGGAGAATCACTTTTTATACTTTGATTAGTTGTAGTTGATTGATTGCTAACTTGCTCTTTTGTACTTGGATTTTCAAGATTTTTGAGTTGAGTTAAAAGTTTGTCTATTTGTTTTAGTGTTTCAGGAATATTGATATTTTCTTTACTTAAACTTTGAGTAATAGCTTGATTACTATTTTGTGGTGTGGTTTCTACTTTTTGATTAGAAACTTGTGTTTTACTTTGAGTGCTAACTTGGGCTTCTAGTTGGGCTTTTGTTTTAAGTAAAACAGCTTTCATATCATTTAATAGACTATTTTCATTTTTACTGTTTGGATTAGTTGCTTGATTTAAAAGTTTTGATTCTAAAAATATACCACTTTTTTGTATTTGTTCTTTTACTTCTTTTGAGGTGGTTTGTTCAGGTGTGATTGAAAACTTTTGTAAAAATGTTTTTAATTGCTCACTACTTTTATCATCAGGTAGAGCTTTTACAAGTGATTGTAAATTTGAAGTGAAGGAACCTAAATCTTTATTTAAATTTGAATTTTTTAGTAAGTTTAATATGGTCTCATTTGATTTTGAATTATTTTGGATATTACTAAAAAGACTTTTTAAAAGAGTCGAAACATTTAAGTCTTTATTTTGACTAGTTATTAAAGTTTTAACATCAGCTTCTTTCAAAACCTCTTTTAAGACTTTGTTTGTACTATTTGCTACTAGTATATTAAGTTGTGTATTTGTAGAGACTAACATACTACAAAGTATATCATAAAATTAAATCATAAATCTTTTTTGGTATAATAAAGTAAAAATAATAATAGGAGAGATACCATGGACGAAATAACTATTTGGCACAATCCTAGATGCTCAAAATCAAGGGATGCTTTAAATTTTTTACAAGAGAAGAAAATAGCTTTAGGTGTTATTAAATATTTAGATGCAAAACTAACAAAAGAAGATATGAAAGAAGTTCTTCAAATGCTAGGTATGAGTGCTAGAGAATTAATGAGAACAAAAGAAGATATTTATAAAGAAATGAATTTAAAAGATGAAAATGATGAAGAAAAGTTAATCGATGCAATGATAAATAATCCTAAACTAATTGAAAGACCAATTATTATAAAAGATGGGAGTGCTGTTATTGCAAGACCTTTAGAAAAAATAAATGAATTGTTTTAATGATACACGACAAACAACTAAGAATAAGATATATAAGAGTTTTAGAAAAATTTTTTACAAGAACTGTTTCCCTACTAAAACTAGAAGATTTTGATTTTGAGATTTTTAAACAAAGAACATTAAAAAATTTTGAAGATACTAAAAGGGTAAAAAAAGTGGAATTGACTTCTGCTTATTTACTTAATTTAAAAAAATTTATAGATTTGACACTTTTATATTTGGAAAATCATAGCGATGATTTTGAAGAAGAGAGAAATAGACTTTTAAAAGAGGCAAATTTACTTCAAAAAGATAAAAATCAAAATGCTTATAAAAAAGACAAACATAAACATAAAAAATTTGATGATGGATATTAATGCAGGATGAAAATAAAAGTTTTAAACTTTCAGGAATATTAAAAAAAGTACTATTTTCGAACAAAGATACTGGATTTTGTATAGCAGTATTGGATAATGACCAAAAAATATGTGGTACATATTTTGATACTGATATTGAAAAAATTGTTGGTGAAAATATAGTTTTAAATGGGAATTGGGTAACTCACAAAAAATATGGAATCCAATTTGCTTTTGATACATTAGAGTTAAAAGAGCAAGAACTTTATTTCTTTTTGACAAAAATAGTAAAAGGAATAGGGCGAAAGACAGCTTTAGAATTACTAGAAAAGTATTCAGAAGAAGAACTAGTAGAAGTCTTAAACAATAAACCAGAAGAACTTTTAAATTTCAAAGGTATAAGAGAAAAAAAACTAATAACTATTAAATCATCATGGCAAAAGTTTAAGCATTTAAGAGAACTTGGTTCTTTTTTATCGAAGTTTGAAGTTACTTCAAATCTTATTACAAAAATTTACTCAGAGTTTAGTGAAGTTGAGAATTTAATTGAAGTTATTAAAGAAAACCCCTATGTTTTGATTCGTATAAAAGGTATAGGATTTAAAAGAGCTGATGAAATAGCAAAAGCCTTAGGCATAGATGAAAAGTCTGATTTTAGAATTATGGCTTGTTTGAATTATACTTTAAGAGAGTATTGTGATAATAATGGAAACTCTTCAATAGATAAGTATCATCTTTTTAGATTATTAGATGAAGCTTTGAGATTCCAAAATGAAGAGATGTTATATGAAAATGCAATAGCAAAAATGGAACTTGATGAAGATATTTATAAAACAAAAGAGAATAGATATGCTCCATCTATGTTATATTTTGCAGAAAAAAGGGTTTTAGAGTTTTTTAAAGCTAGAGAAAATGATATGTATTTGAAAAAAATAGTTTCAAATATAACTGAATATTTAGATAAAAAAGAGAAAACTTTAGGTTTTACTTTAAGTCCAGAGCAAAGAAAAGCAGTAGAACTTATAAATGAAGGTCATAAAACACTATTTTTAATAGGTTATGCAGGAACAGGGAAATCAACATCAAGTAGGGCAATTCTTGAACTTCTTCAAGAAATAAACTCTTATGATGATATTATTGCTATTGCTTTAAGTGGTATTGCCTCTCAAAGAATAGCAGATACTACAGGCTATAATAGCTCAACTATACAATCTCTTTTTGTAAAACATAAAGAAAATGAACATTTTCCCTATAAAGTAATATTATTAGATGAAGCTTCAATGGTAAATTCTGTTATGTTTTATCAAATCATTTCAAAAATTGGTCAAGACACTATTTTTATAATAGTAGGTGATGATGGGCAGTTACCAGCTATTGGTGCTGGAAATATATTAAGTGATTCTATAAAATATGAACTAGCTCCAATTTGTAAACTTACAAAAATATATAGACAAAATGAAAATCAAGCAATTGCAGTTATTGCAAATGAAATTAGACAGGGAAATGTACCAGAGTATAATGGTAATTATGAAGATTTCAAATTTATGGATGTATCTATATCAAATTATTATGCATCTAAAAACTCTTTAGGCCAAGGTGAATTCTCAAATCTAAGGGGACAAAATTCTGAGCAGATATTAAGTATGATATTAAATATATCAAGTGCTTATATTAAAGAATTTTACAAACTAATTAAAGGTAAAGATATATCAAAAGCGCTTATTCTTTTTCAAATAATTACCCCTATGAAAGGTGGTATGTTAGGAGCTGAGAATCTAAACATACAATTGCAAAAAGTATTTAATAGCTCAAGGGAAGAGTCAAAACAAACTAAACTTTATGAATATAAACTAAGTGATAAAGTAATTCATATAAAAAACGAAAATATGAGAGCTCAAACTATGCAAATGTATAGAACGGGTTCTAGTGATTATTTAGAAAGAAGAGTTTTTAATGGACAATTGGGTCTTATAATTAAACTTGATTTTGAAGAGAGTAAATGTATCGTCTTATATCCAAATGATGATATGGTAGTATTTTATGACTTTGATGACTTAGATTCACTTTTATCCCTTGCATATTGTTTGACTATTCATAAAACACAAGGTATGGAGTATGATAATGCTCTTATTCCTATGAGTTTTTCTCACTATATTATGCATAATACAAAACTTTTATATACAGCAATTACAAGGGCTAAAAGTATGTGTTATATCGTAGGAGAAGAAGATGCATTTAAAGGTGCTTGTAAAAGAATAGAGACTACAAAACGAGAATCTGTGATAAATGACCTATTAAGCTAAGTAGTTTAACATTTTCAAAAGCTACATTTGAGTAATATAACTAAAATTTTATCGAGGATTTTAATAGAATGTTAACTTGGATGCAAAGACATAAGAAGTGGTTAGTAATTACAATTTGGATAAGTGTGATAGCGTTTGTAGGCGCTGGTTTCGTTGGTTGGGGAAGTTATCAATATGGAAGTTCTTCTGGTTCTGTAGCTGTTGTAGGTGATAGAAAGATAAGTGTTGATGAGTATCAAAGAGAATATTCTTCTTTGTATAGACAGTATTCTCAAGTTTATGGAAATAAATTCAATCAAGAGATGGCCAAAAAAATTGGACTTCCTGATGCTGCTTTAAGTTTAACTATTCAAAAAAATCTTATTTTATCTTATGCTGATGATTTGGGTTTACTTGTAACTGATAAAGATATTGCAAAAGAGTTAGTTCAAATGCCTTCATTTATAAAAGATGGAAAATTTGATAAAGAACTTTATGTAAAAGTTTTATCTCAAAATGGTACTACACCTGTTGCTTATGAAAAATCTTTAAAAAGAGATTTACTTTTACAAAAAGTTGAATCATTATTAGACTTTACTCCAACAACTAATGAAGTAAATAATTTAGCAAAACTATTATTTGCACAAGATGATGTATCTATTAAAATATTAGATCCAAAATCAATTAAAATTGATCTTACTGATGAAAAGTTAAAAGAGTATTGGACAATAAATAAAATAAAATATTTATCAACAGACTCTTATGATTTAGAAATTTCTAAATTACCATTAAAAATTATTACTCCAAGTGAAGATGAATTAAAAGAGCATTATGCTAAATTTAAAACGGATTATAAAAAAGAAGATGGCAAACTAAAAACTTTTGATGAAGCAAAAGATGATATGATAAAAGTAATTAGTTTAAAAGAATCAAAAAAAGATGCTTTAAAAAAATACTTAGCTCTTAAAAAAGATGAAATCAAATTTGATGAAACTAAAACAATTTATGAAGATAAATTGCCTTTTTCTGCTGAAAATATAAATGAAATCAAAACTTCAAAACTAGGTATTGTTTTAAAACCTTTTGAAGATAAAGATGGTTTTACAATAGTAAAAGTAATTAAGAAAAATGATCCAAAACCTCTTTCTTACGAATTATCAAAAGATATGGTAAAAGCTGATTATTTAGATATCAAAAGAAGTGAAGAGATGAAAGTTTTAGTAACAAATGAATTAAAAAACTTTACAGGTGAAGACTTAGGATTTGTTAATAGAGCATCAATTAATAAAATCAAAGGTTTAAATAGTAATGAAGCTTATACTTTTTTAAATAAACTTTTTACAACTTCTGAAAAAGAAGGAAAAATTGAAGTAGGTGGTAAAGTAGTAGTTTACAAAGTAAATTCAAGTAAACTAGCTGATAATATAACAAAAGAAGAAAACTCATCTGTAAATGATATTTTATCAAAATTAGAAAGAACAGAGTTAATGAATAATTTGATAAATAATCTTAAAAGTAAATATGAAGTTATCTCTTCTTCAGATTCAAAGGAGTAGAAATTGGGTAGCACTCTTCTCGCAATAGATATTGGATCTACTGATGTTACGGCAATTATTGCTAAAAATGATTTAGATTATAAAATTAATATCTTAGGTACAGGAATTGAAGCGAGTGATGGAATAAATAAGGGGCTTATTACAAATATTGAGTTAGCTTCAAAGTCTATACAAAATGCTGTACTAAAAGCAAGAAGAAGTACCTCTGAGCCTATTGAGTCAACAGTAGTTGCAATATCTGGTTCTTATACTAAAGGAATAAGAAGTATGGGAAGTGTAAATGTTCCAAATGGAATAATCACTGAACATGAGATAAATCAAGTTATGCAAATGGCTTTATATAATGCTACTATTGTGCCTGAATATGAAGTGGTACATGTTCTCCCAATATTTTTTAAAGTAGATGATTCAGCAGATGTTGATAATCCATTAAATATGAATGGAGCAAGACTTGAAGTATCAGTTTATATTGTAACTGCAAAAAGAACTGCTTTAACTAATCTAAAATCAGCTTTCAAAGAATCGAATATAGAAATTACTAATTTTGTTTTAAATGGATATGCAACTGCAATTTCAGTTTTAGATGAACAACAAAATAAATTTGGAAGTTTAGTAATAAATATTGGAAGTACAACTACAGAATTTGTCTGTTATAAAGGTAGTTCTATTTTATATACTGATTTTATACCAGTTGGTTCAAATCATATAACAAATGACTTATCAGTGATGCTTCATACTCCCCATAATGCAGCAGAGCTGATAAAAATAAAATATGGAAGTTTACTTTCAAATAATAGTGAAGATGATCAATTAGCTATTAAAAAGATAAAAATCCCAAGAATTGGGGATGAACAAGTAACTGAAGAAATATCATTGGTTGATATTAGAAATATAATTCATGCAAGAGTTGAAGAGACTCTAATCCTTGTAAAACAAAAATTAAGTAGAAGTGGAATTGCTGATAATTTAGATGCAGGAATTGTTATAACAGGTGGTATGAGTAAATTAAAAGGCATTAGAGAATTAGCAACTTTAGTTTTTGAAAACCAACCTGTAAAAGTAGCAAATCCAAAAAATATCAAAAATGGATATATGAATTTTGATGATTCAACTATGGCTACAATTGTAGGACTTCTTTTTTATTCTTTAGATAAAAATAGAAATTTTGAGTTAGACTCAAATAAAAAACTTAGAAGAAAAATAATAGAGAAAAAAGCTATTCCTAAAGAAGAAGCAAGAGAGATACAAAGAGATGTTAGACAGACTGAAAACAAGTCAAATGTAGATATTAAACTTAAAACTGAAGATCCTACTCAATTACCTAAAATATCGAAAACAAACAAAGGTAAAGGTATGGCAAGATTTTGGAATAAAGTTTCGGAGTGGTTTTAATGGATAATGGATTATTTAGAGTGGACGATATAACAGTAGAAATGCCAAACAAAACTTTGTCAGATAATGTAGCTAAAATAACAGTTGTTGGAGTTGGTGGTGGTGGCTGTAACATGGTCAATCACATGATTCAAGAGGGTACTCGAAGAATCGACTTAATCTCAGCTAATACAGATTTGCAAGTTTTAAATATCTCAAGAGCCCCTAAAAAAATACAATTAGGTGCAAAGCTAACTAAAGGTCTAGGTGCTGGAATGAAACCAGAAGTTGGTAGAGATTCAGCAATTGAAAGTTATGAAGAGATAAAAAGTACTTTGACTGGTGCTGATATTGTTTTTATAGCAGCTGGGCTTGGTGGAGGTACGGGAACAGGAGCTGCTGCTATTATTGCAAAAGCTGCTAAAGAAATAGGTGCATTAACTGTTTCTGTTGTAACTAAGCCTTTTACTTGGGAAGGTAAAAAAAGAGCAGGATTGGCAAATCTTGGTCTTGAAGAGATAAAAAAAGTAAGTGATTCTATAATTGTAGTACCAAATGATAGACTTCTTGATATCGTTGATAAAGATATCGGCATGAAAGATGCTTTTAAAATCATTGATAATATTTTATACCAAGCAGTAAATGGTATGAGTGAAGTTATTTTAAACCCAGGGAATAGCGATATTAATACTGACTTTGCTGATGTAAGAACAATCATGCAACATAAAGGTATGGCACTTATGGGAATAGGGCGAGCAAAAGGTGAAGATGCTGCTATTAAAGCTTTAGATGCTGCTACAAACTCTCCTTTACTTGATAAAATGTCATTAAGTGGTGCAAAAGGTATCTTAATCCACTTTAATATTCATCCTCAAATTTCTATGTTTGCTATTAATAATGTTATGGAAAAAATACATGAAACTATTGATTCAAATGCGGAGATTATTTTTGGTACAACTTCAGATGATTCTTTACAAAAAGATGAAGTAAAAATTACTATAGTTGCTACTGGATTTGAGTCTAAACCAGAGCCCAAAAAACAAGAAACTACTCCTTCTGATGGTGCTAAACAAAATATAATTACAGACAAAGATAACTATTTAGATGTGCCACCATTAATGAGAGACTACGTAGTTCAATATCACTTATCAGAGTAGAAAACTTTCTACTCTTCAAAAATCACTATATCATAAGAGCTTTTTTTAATTACTAAAGCTTTTGATGATGGGACAACTCCAAATTTATCTATTTGTTTTAATTGTGTTTTATATTTTTGAACATCTTCTTCTAAATTTTTTATTTTTTTATTTAACTGAAGTATTAAATCAACTCCCGCAAGATTTATTCCTAATTCTCTAGTAAGCCTTAATACATATTTTATATGGTCAATATCCTTTTGAGAGTATAAACGAATTTTACCATTTGTTCTAGAGGGGGTTATTAACCCCTCTCTTTCATATTGCCTTAAAGTTTGTGGATGGATTTCTAGAATCTGTGCAACAACTGAGATTAAATATACAGGTTCTGTGTATGAGTTTGTTTCCATAATATCCTCTCTTAAATAGTTTCTGGTAGTTTCTCTTTTAATAAATTAACTAAATTTTCATCTAAATCTTCAACTTTTGGTAAAAGAATATTTGCTTTTAGATATAAATCACCTTTTATTCCAGTTTTTCTATTTAAAATTCCCAATTCTTTAACTCTAAATCTTTGGTATTGTTTAGTGTTTTCTGGGACTTTTAAAGTTATAGTTTTATGTATTGTTTTTATTTCTATCTTTCCACCAAAAAGAGCTGTTTTTAGTGGTACATCAAAATATTTTGTTAAGGTATCTGCTTCAAGAGTATATTCAGGGCTAGGTGCAACATTGATTTTTATAATTAAATCACCTCTTTTCCCATTGTATGATTTTCCTTTTCCTTTTGCTCTTATCTTTTGTCCATCTCTAATACCTTCAGGTATTTTAATATCAAAAGATTCATTATTGAAAGATACTTGTTGTTTCCCTCCAAGAATAGAAACATCAAAGGCAATAGTTATTTGAGCACTCATATCTAAATCTGGCTCACTATAACCGCCAAAACCTTGTCCCCCAAAACCTTGGTTTCCAAAACCACTTCCTCCAAAGCCACTAGAGCCACCAAACATTTGTCTTAAAATCTCATCTAAATCGACATTCCCACCTTGACCTCTTGCAAAGTCATGGAAGTTTTGTCCTCCAAACATAGAATCACCATGGTGATCATATTGTTGTTTTTTTTGTTTATCTGATAAAACTTCATAAGCTGCATTAATTTCTTTAAATTTTTCTTCTGCATCTTTATCTTTGTTTACATCAGGGTGATATTTTCTTGCTAATTTTCTGTATGCTTTTTTTATTTCATCACTTGAGGCACTATCACTCACCTCTAAAGTTTCATATAAACTTTTTGCCATTAAAACTCCATATAATATTAATTTTTATTCTAATTATAGCACAAACTTGAGTCGTAGTCAATCAAGTTTAAATAATTAATAGCAAAAAAGTAAATTAATTGCTAAAAAAGTAAATATATACTAAAATCATTGTATGAATAACAAAATATTTGAAAAAGATGAATGGACTCAAGAAGAGTACTTAAACTACAAAGAAGAACTTAAAAAAGATGGTATAAATGTGATTTTAGTAGATACGATTTTAAAGCCAATTGTTGGAGCTGAATATATTACTTATAACCCTTACGAAATGAAACTTCTACCAAAAGATAAAACAGTATTTGTATTTTATTGTGATACTGGTAAAACTACTAAAAGTAGATTAGAATTTTATAAAGGCAAATTACCAGGTTTTAAATGTATAAGTTTACATGGTGGAAGAGGGTATTGGAGACCAAATTTTAAATTATTAAATAAAAAAGATGAAAATGAAAAATTATGATTATGTAATTATTGGAGCAGGGATTGCAGGATCTTGTGTGGCACATTTTTTAAAAGATGAGAAGACTCTTTTAGTAGATAGATTTGATGATGTTGCACAATTTGCTTCAGGAGTAGCTGGCGGATTTTTATCTCCTTTGCTTGGAAAGCGAAATAAGTTTAAGGATTTAGTTACTACATCTTTAAAGTTTGCAGTTGAGTTTTATAAAGAATTAGATGAAGATTTGATTGTGCAAAAAGGTGTTTTAAGAGTTCCAAAAGATGATGAAGATAGGGTAGGTTTTGAAGAGTACAAAAAGCACTTTGATTTTGAATGTGAAGAGAAAGATAGTGGCTTTTTTTTCAAAATAGGCTCACAAGTATTTTCTTATGATATGTGTAAAAAACTCACAAACAATATTGATAAAAAATTTAATTATGATGTAAAACATATAAAAAAAATAGATAATTTTTATATTATTAATGATGAAATTAAGACAAAAAATCTTATTTTAACCACTGGTTCTGACATAAAATTAATAGATGAAGAGTATATAAAAATAAGAGCTGTATGGGGACAAAGAATTGATATTTCTACTACAAGTTGTATAGATTTTAACTACCATAAAGAGTGTTCAATATCAACTTCTCATGAAAAGCTAGATAATAAAACTTATAAAGTCTCAATAGGTGCTACACACCATAGGTTTGATAATATTTTAGAAAAGGATTATAAGGCTTTTGAAAATCCAGAATTAGCGAATTTGGCTAATATTGGTTATACAAATAAATTATACAAAAATGATACATTAGAACTTTTAAATAAAGCTAATAATATAAAAACTTTAAATAATGTAAAAGTACTCAAAACTTACTTTGGAGCAAGAGCTAGTAGCTTTGATTATTTTCCATTAGTAGGAAGTTTGATTGATTCTAAATCTACATTAAATATGTTTCCATATTTAAAAAATGGAACGCCTGTAAAAAGTGATAGATTTATAAGATATGAAAACCTTTTTATATTAAATGGTGTAGGAGGAAGAGGTTTTGTCTTATCTCCATATTTAGCAAAAAAACTTGTAGATTTTATTAAAAAAAATGACACTTTAGAAGATGAAATTACAGTAGATAGATTATTTAAAAAATGGGTTAGAAGAATAAAATGATAATGTTTATTAATCTAATATTTATAATAAATAGTTAAACTCATACAATTTTATAAAAGGAAAAAAATTGTTTAAAAATATTTTAAAAATTGCAGTTTTAGGTTTAATAGGTTTTGGATTACTTGTTTATTTTACTGCTGAAAAACCAGAACAAGTAAATCCAAATGTCATTGTAAAAAGTAAGTTAACTTTAGAAAATTTGCCAAAAAATATTGAGCTTGTAGGAAGTAAGAATATTATTTCTTCTAGTGAAGTATTTAAAAAAGGTACTAAAACTTTAGTTATTGTTGGAAACCATGATTCATTATCTGTTATAAAAGATTTGAAAAAATATTTTACTATTGATATCCCATATGTAATGGTTGCAAATATTTCAGCTGCCCCATGGTTTATTAAAAAGTGGGCAATTCCTGGAAAACTAGAAGAGTTGACAAAGGGTTCAAATATACCTATGGTTTATGATTATGATGGTTCTATGGTAAAATCTTTAAATCAATATGATACTTCAAAAACTGGATTTTTTGCATATTTGATTGATGAAGATGGAAATATTACAAATATTTACACTGGAAAAGTCAAAGAAGATGCAATGGAAGGTTCAATGAATGAAGAAGAAAAGAAAGCTTCTTTACAACCACTAGTTGATTTATTAAAATAAAAAAGGGGATTTTACCCCTTTTTTAATCTAATATTACAAAAAAACTTCTCTTAAATATAAAACTAATTTGAACTTATTATTCTTTTTTAATTAAATAGGGGTATCATTATTACTCAACAATATTTTTTAAAGGAATTAAAATGAAACACGAATTAATGAAACTACCTTATGAAATGGATGCATTGCAACCATTAATGTCAAAAGAGACTTTAGAATTTCACTATGGAAAACATCATCAAACATATGTAAATAATTTAAATAATTTAATAGCTGGAACTAAATTTGAAGATTTATCTTTAGTTGAAATTGTAAAAGATGCTGAAGGTGGTCTTTTTAATAATGCTGCACAAGTATTTAATCATGACTTTTTTTGGAATGGTTTAACTCCTGGTGGATCTACTATCTCTGGTGATGTAGAAGCTGCTTTAGTTGAAGCCTTTGGATCAGTTGAAGAATTCAAAACTCAATTTACAAACAAAGCTGTAACTCATTTTGGTTCAGGGTGGGCTTGGTTAGTTAAAGATTCAAGTGGTAAATTATCAATTGTTTCTACTTCAAATGCAGGAACCCCATTAACTGATGGTTTAACTCCAATTCTTACCTGTGATGTGTGGGAACATGCATATTATATTGATACGAGAAATGCAAGACCTGCTTATTTAGAAAACTTCTGGAAACTAGTTAACTGGGATTTTGTAGCTCAAAATCTTAAATAATTAGAATTTTATTAATCAATTTATTTAAAGGGTCATATTTTATATGGCCCTTTTTTAATATTCATCAAAAATTAAATAGGTGAAAAAATGAACAATGTCACAAAACAAGACTCTATCCGAGGTGCTTTTTTTGCATCAATTGTTGCAGATGCTTTATGTTTGGGTAGTCATTATGAATATGATGCAAAAAAAATATATAAAGCATATGGTGAAAAACCCATAGAGAAATTTATGAGTCCTGGTGAAATGATGGGTGGAATGACCCATGGAATAGGTTGGGGTGAACAAAACTATCATCCTGGTAAAAAAGCTGGTGGAACAACTGATTATGGGGACAATAATATTTTAATACTAGAGTATTTAGCAAAAATAGCAAATCCTGTCCAAGATTTTGATGTGTCAGCTATTATTCCTCATTGGATGAATAGATTAGAAAATAGTTGGGGTTCTTGGATTTGTACTATGAGTAGAGAGACTTATGCTCAAGTAAAAAGAGGTGTTAGAGTTGAAGACTTAGGTGGATATTCAAATGCAACAGCCATAAGACACGTGGCAGCTCATGCTTACTATGATGATGAAGAGGTCTTAGTAGATGTGGCAAAAAAAGCTATGTTTACCCATAAAGAATCTCATGCTTTAGGTGGGGCAGAATTTTTTGCTAGAGTTACAAATCGAGTAATAAACGGAACTGAGCCAAGAGTTGCCATCGAAGAAGTTGGAAAACTTATGGGTGGATTTTATCAAGATAAAGTAAATCAAGCAATTGCAAAATATGAAGAGGAATCAAATCCCCAATCTGATTTATCAAAAGAGCAGTTTAGTGATGATTTAGCACTTACCTCAATGGCAAGACTTTGGGATGTGGGGAGAAGTGAACCTATAAAAGTAGGGAAAGCTAGCCCAACTGAGGGGACTATGCCTGGAAGTATTTATTTTATCTTGAAATATGCCAACAAAGAAGATGGTCTTAAAAAAGCACTTCAAGCCAATGCCATGGTTGGTGGGGATAATGCTTCTAGGGGTATTATGATCGGTATGGTACTTGGTGCTTATTTTGGAGTAAATGCTATTCCAAAAGAGTGGAAAGATACTTTAGACCAGTGGGATTATTGTGAAGAGTTATTAAATAAACTACCACTTTTACAATAAAGCAATACAGAGAATAAAATTTCTCTGTATCTTATTCATTTAACCATTCAAAAGCTTCTATTTCATTTTCGAAGTTTTTTACTTCCCCTTGTATAAACCAAGCTGCTATTTTAGAACCAACTTTTATCCAAGTTTTACTATTGATTATGGCAATTTTTTCAAACTCATTTCCATGTTTAAGTCCAAGTTTTAAATCATCCCAAGCAGCTTCAAGTTCCCAGCCATCAAGCTCCGTACAATCAACAATAGCTCTAATCCTAGGATTTGTAATACCTTCAACTGCAGAATCAATCATAGGAGTTATTGTTTTATAATCTTCATGGGTAAGTGTACCTATTGCTTTTATAGTAAGGAAAAAACTACTATCTACTTTTTGTATACCAACTGTGAGTTCATGTTTTTTAGTTTTCATGGTGTATTCCTTTTTTAAAGTTCTACTTTTATAAGTTTACTCCAATTTTAGAGAAATTTAAAGTTTAGTCAAAAAAGCTATTTTTATTTAGTGTATCAACTAATTCTTTAACAGAGGCTACAGATTTTGAGAATAACTCTTTTTGCTCATCTGTTAGATTTAGTTCTATTACTTTTTCAACTCCATTTTTCCCAAGCATTATTGGTACTCCTGAAACTATGTCTTTATAGCCATATTCACCTTCAAGTAAAACAGCACAAGGGTAAACTTCTTTTTTATCATGTAAGATTGCTTCTACCATGAGTGAAGTGGAATGTGCTGGTGCATAATATGCTGAGCCTGTTTCTAAGTATTTTACTATTTGAGCCCCTCCATTTTTTGTTTTTTCTACTATATCTTCTATATCTTGTGAACTAAGAACTTCACTTAAATGTACGCCTGCTACTGTTGAAAAATTTGGTAGAGGAACCATATCATCACCATGCCCACCCATAACAGAAGCATTTATTTGTCCTGCTCCATATCCTAGTTTTTCTAAAATAAAGTGGCTCATTCTTGCACTGTCTAAAATACCTGCCATTCCTATGATTTGATTTTTAGGAAAGTTTGAAACTTTTAGTGCTGTGTAAACCATCACATCAAGAGGATTTGATACCACTATTATAATTGCATTTGGAGCTTGCTCTTCTATATCTTTTACAACTATTTTCATAATCTTTGCATTTGTAAGAAGTAAATCATCTCTACTCATACCTGGTTTTCTTGGTATTCCTGCAGTTATAACAATAACATCACAATCTTTTAAGTCAGTTGAATTTTTTGAAGCAATTACAAGTGTACTAGAACTTGCAGCATTTGCAGCTTGTGAAATGTCTAGGGCCATTGCTTTTACAATATTTTCTCTAATATCTTTTAAAACTATTTTTTCACAAATTCCTTTTGAAGCTAAAGTATATGCAAGAGTTGAACCTACATTTCCAACTCCAATAATCCCAACTTTTTTATTTTTCATAATGTCCCTTTAAAATTTAAATAAAAAAAGGTAGATCAATTGACCTACCTTTAAATTATACTTAATAAAAATTAACCAATAATTAGATTTAATGTTGCACTTGGTCTTAATGCTTCATTTGCTTTTGCTTCATCTGGTAGATAATATCCACCAATATCAGAAGCTTTTCCATGAGAAGCTACTAATTCAGACATAATTCTATCTTCATTTTCAGCCATTGCTTTTGCAATAGGAGTAAATTCTACTGCCAATTCTTTATCTTCTGTTTGAGCTGCTAACTCTTGTGCCCAATACATAGCTAAATAGAAATGACTTCCTCTATTATCAACACCACCTAATTTTCTTGATGGTGATTTGTCATTTAAAAGGAAAGTTCCAGTAGCTTTATCTAAAGTTGTAGCTAAAATTTTTGCTTTTGCATTATTTTGAGTATTACCTAAGTGTTCAAAAGAAGCTGCTAATGCCATAAATTCACCTAAGGAATCCCATCTTAAGTAAGACTCTTCTGTGAATTGTTGTACATGTTTAGGAGCAGATCCACCAGCACCAGTTTCAAATAATCCACCACCTTGCATCAATGGTACGATTGATAACATTTTAGCACTTGTTCCAAGTTCTAAAATTGGGAATAAGTCAGTATTATAATCTCTTAATACATTTCCAGTTACAGAAATAGTATCTTTACCTTCTCTCATTCTTTGTAAAGATACTTTTGTAGCTTCTAATGGAGCCATTATAGATATATCTAAACCACTAGTATCATGTTCAGGTAGATATTTATTTACTTTTTTAATCATTTGGGCATCATGTGCTCTATTTGCATCTAACCAGAAAATTGCTGGAGTATTTGAAAGTCTTGCTCTAGAAACTGCTAGTTTAATCCAATCTTGGATTGGAGCGTCTTTAGCTTGGCACATTCTGAAAATATCACCAACTTCAACATCAAATGAGAATATTGTATTCCCTTCTTTATCTGTAACTTTAAATTGTCCATCACTTGGAGCTTGGAAAGTTTTATCATGTGAACCATACTCTTCAGCTTTTTGAGCCATAAGACCAACATTTGGAACAGTTCCAATAGTTGTAACATCTAATTTTCCATTTTCTTTAAAGTCTTCAATAACTGCTTTAAATGCTTGTGCGTAAGATCTATCAGGAATCATTGCAATTGTATCTTCTTCTTTATCTTCAGCATTCCACATTTTACCACCACCTTTAAGCATAGCAGGCATAGATGCATCAATAATAACATCAGATGGTACATGTAAGTTTGTGATTCCTTTAGCAGAGTTTACCATTGCTAGTCTTGGTTGTTTTTTATAAATTTCAGCAATATCAGCTTCGATTTCAGCTTTTTTAGCTGCATCAACTTTGTCTAATTTAGAGTAAAGGTCACCTAAACCATTATTAAAGTTAACTCCTAATTCATCAAATAAAGCTCCGTGTTTAGCAATTAAATCTTTGAAAAATACTTTAACCGCAAATCCAAACATAATTGGATCAGAAACTTTCATCATAGTAGCTTTAAGGTGTAAAGATAATAATACATCTTTTTCTTTTGCTTCTTCAATTGTTTTTGCATAAAACTCTTGTAAAGCTTTTGCGCTCATAATTGTTGCATCAATTATTTCACCTTCAAGTACAGGTAAAGATGCTTTTAATACTGTTTGAGAACCATTTTTGTCAAAGAAAGATATTTTTAAATCGTCTTCTTTTTCAAAAGTTTTAGAAAGTTCATAACCATAAAAATCTCCATGATCCATATGTGCAACTTCAGTTTTAGAATCTTTTGTCCATTCTCCCATTCTATGTGGGTTGTTTTTTGCATAGTTTTTAACAGCACTTGGAGCTCTTCTATCTGAATTTCCTTCTCTTAGTACTGGATTAACTGCAGATCCTAGGATTTTTGAGTATCTAGCAGTGATTTCATCACTTTCATCATAATTAGGTACATTGTATCCTTTTGATTGTAATTCAGCAATTGCTGCTTTTAATTGAGGAATAGAAGCAGAAATATTTGGAAGTTTTACAATATTTACAGTTGGATCTTGAGTTAATTTACCAAGTTCAGCTAAATGATCACCAATTTTTTGATCTTCTTTTAAATTCTCTGGAAAATTAGCAAGAATTCTACCTGCAAGTGAGATATCTTTTGTTACCATTTCTATGCCAGAACTTTTTGTAAAAGCTTTGATAATAGGTAGAAATGAGTAAGTAGCTAAAGCTGGAGCTTCATCAACTTTCGTGTAAATAATTTTTGACATTTTTGTTCCTTGGTTTATTTAAGTTTTCGTGTAGGTCATATTATCATTATTTTATACATAATATTTTAAATAACTACCAAGAAAGAAACAGTTTAAATTTCTTGTTTCAATACTTCTCAACTAATTAACTGTTTTCCAAAGATTTTTTATAGTTTTTTTTGATTCTGGCATATCTTTTTTTGGAAATACTTTTTTTTCTTCTACTCTTTTTACATTTTTTAACTTGTTTATATTATTTATATGTTCTTTATAAGTATTTGTAAAAAGATGTTTTCCAGTGCTTTTATCTCTATAAAAATATAAGTATTGACTTTTTGATGGAAAAATTGCAGCTTTTATAGCATCTAAACTAACTGCACAAACTGGATTATCAGGTAAGTCTGCATATTTATATGTATTGTATGAAGAAGTGTCTTCTCTTATCATTTTTGATGTTACTTTAGTATGTGAGTAAGCTCCATAGTTTAAAGTACCATCCATTTGCAAGGGCATTCTTTTTTTAAGTCTATTTTGAATCACACTAGATATTGTTGACATTTCAGTAACATCTGCTGCTTCTTTTTGTATTATTGAAGCGATTATTACATATTTGTACCAGCTTTTTTTTATATAATGACCAAATATCTTATTTGAAAACTCTTTATACTTATTATTTGTATATGAAATTAAATAAAAAACAATGTGATCTTCATCCATTCCTATTGGCAGATTATATGTTTCTGCTAAAATATTACCATCAAGTTTGTATGCATATTTGTTATAAGCTTCTTGAAGTTTTGGAAAAGATAGTTTTAATTTTTGGGAAATTTCTTGTAAGAAGTAATATGCTGTTTCTCCTGGAATCAAGGTCAATGATTTTAAAGCTGCTTTTGAAGTAAGAAGTCTACTTATAAAGTCAGCCTTAGTCATTTTTGTAGCTTTTAAATCAATCCAACCACTTTGAGGATAACCTTTTGCTTTAATAATTATTTTATCAATAATATTTAAGTCATAGCCTGATTTATTTAGGTATGTTATAATATAATTCGTACTCCCTTTAGGTATAAAAATCACTTTTGAAGAGGATAAAGGGATCGTTATATAAAAAAGTATTACGATACTAAATACTAGGATTACTTCTATAATGTTACTAAAAAAAATTATTGCTTTTATTTTATTCTTTTTATCACTAATGTCATTTTTAGTTTTTTTCTTAATTAATGGTATCAATTTGGATTCATTCTCTTTTGGTAATTTTTCAGTTTCGAAATTCTATATTAAAATTGATAAGAAACTCATTGTACGAATAGATGAAATAATTATAAAAGATAAAAAAACAAAAGTTCATAGTTCTTTTGAAGATATAAAATCAATGATAAGCAAAGCTCCTATGATTTTGGATTTCTTTCAAAGCATTAATATAGAAACTATGAAAATAGCAGACAACACTTTTAAAATAAGATTAGATGATGATTATATTTATATAGACAATAAGTTTGTAAATATAGCTTCACAGTATTCAAAAGAGGGCGATATCTTAAATTTAAATATTTATTCTATTTATTTAAAAGATATTGATTTATTGCTTTTAGGAAAGATAAAATTAGACTTGCATAATAATATTTTAGTTTTTTTAGGAAAATATGATTATAAAAATTTAGTAAATGGTCAATTAAATATTCAGACAAATAAAGAAGAACTTGACTTTTTTATAAATTCTGGTGAAATGAAAGATATTAAATTTTTAAAAAAATATGTAAGTTTAGACAAAATAGCTGAGTCATGGATGTATGATAATGTAAATGGAAAAATCTATTTAGATTATTTATATGGAAAATTTAATTTAAAAACTCTTACTCCCATTTTAAAAAGTATCAAAGGATATGCAAGAGTTACAGATGCAAAAGTTAAGTTTCATGGTGATTTAGATGCAGTAGAAACACCTCTTATAAATTTACAATATGAAAATGATGGCTTACTTATCAATTTAGAAAAGCCAATATTTAAAGGAATAAGTATTGATGGAAGTTTTGTAAATATACAAGATATGACAAGTTTGAAATATGGGCATGTTGATGTAACCTTAAAAGCTACTCATATGCTTGATGATAATGTCTTAGGCATTTTAAAAGCTTATAAGATAAATCTTCCCATAAAACAACTATCAGGCTCAACCGATGCTAATGTGCACTTATACATACCTTATGATTCTCCTATGAAGACTTTTGGTGTATTTAAAAGTAAAGATTCAACTTTTAAGATAAATGATTTTGAGTTTTATTCAAAACAAGGAAGTGTTGATTTAATAAATAGTGATGTAATTATAAAAGATACTGATTTTATGCATAAAGATATGATAGATGCAAAAGTAAATTTAAAAATCAATACTAAAACTATGGATTCAAAAGGTGATGCTTTATTAAACAAACTTTTAATTAAAAGTGATAATCAAGAAATTGTAAATATAGAAAATAAAAAAATTGATTTTGCTATAGATTTTAAAGAAAATACAAAATTTACTATTGATGATGTGGATACTCAAATTTTATTTCAAAATAATAGTACAGATATAAATATCAAAGATATAGGAAAAATATATCCGTATTCGAAACTCTTAAAAGATTTAGATATTAAAAAAGGTGATATATCTATAAAACTAGATGATAAAAGTAATATTAGCTTTTTAGCAAATTTATATGAACTTAATCTGCCTTTAAAAAAAGAAGGAAGAAAAATAGATAGTTTAAGACTATTTGGATTGATTAATGATAAACAAACTACTATTAATACATATTCAAATGACCTTAAAATCGATATTATTAAAGATAAAATTAATTTGATAATTAATTCTTATGATATTGATTTATCTGATGATAAAAATAAAAACAACATAGGAGAAGATTTAAGTATTAGGTTAATAAATTCCAATATATTGTTAAAAGACAATAGTTTTTATTCTATGGATTCAAATATAGATTTAATCAAAGATAATGTTTTTTTTGATGGGACTTTTGGGAAACTTGATATTCCAATTACTGATGGTAAAAATAAAATTAAGACATTAAATATAAAAGGATATTCTAAAAAAGACTTAATAAAAGTTATTTCAAAAGATAAAAATATTGATTTAACTTTAAAAAATGATGATGATTTATATTTAAAATTAAAAAACTTTGATTTGATGTATGATACCGAAACTACAAGTGTTGACAAATACAAAAATGTAAAGATTGAAGGTAAAAATTCAAATATAATTGTTAATAGTAAATACAAAGTTTTATCAGATAAATATAATATAACGGCTAATGAGAACAAAGCTATATTTGCTTTAAATTATTTAAATGGAAAAATAAAATATATAAAAGATATTAATGATAATATTAGTTTAGATGCAAAAGATATTAATGATAACTTTGTAAATACCTTTTTTGATAAAGAATTAATAAAAGGTGGAACATTTTCTTTAACTGCTGATGGAAAAGATAATTTCATGAGTGGGAAAATGCTTTTTGATAAAAATAGAATATTAAATTTAAATATATTAAATAATATAATTACTTTAGTGAATACAAGTCCTGCTCTTATTAACCCTTTATTAGCTATCCCTGCAGTTTTTGGGATGGTAACAAACGGTGGATTTAATTTAAATGGATATGCAGTAAATGAAGGATATGTAGATTTTACTTATGATTTTGATAATAGAATTTTAAATTTACTTAAGATTCATACAATTGGTAATTCGGTTGATTTTGATGGATATGCAACGATTAACTTAAAAGACTCGACTGTGGATTCAAGTGTTGATCTTATTTTCATGAAAGATTATAGTAAGATTGTTAATTTTATACCAGGATTAAGTTATATCTTTTTAGGGGATGATAAACGAGTTTCTACAAAAGTTGATATTACAGGTAATTTAAATGATCCTCAAATAAATACAAATCTAGCAAAAGATTCTATATCTGCACCAGTTGATGTTTTAAAAAGAATAATTACTTCACCTGCAAAGTTATTTGAAAAGTAAAAGTTTATTCGTTTCTTAAAACATCAATAACATCAATTTTAGTAGCTTTTGATGCAGGGTAATAAGAAGATAATAATATGATTAGTACTGAACCAATCATAATTGATATGAAATCAATCATATCTAAATCCAAAGGAAGTTTACTAGTTCCATAAACATCAGCTGGAAGAGAAATAATATTAAAATTATCAAGTATAAAAATACCAAAAAAACCTAAAAATGTACCGATTATAATACCAGAAAAACCAATTACAATACCAAGTTTTAAAAATATTTTCTTTATCTCTTTATTTGTTGCACCCATTGATAAAAGTAGAGCTATTTCTTTTCTTCTACTCATAACTGTCATAAGTAATGATGAAATGATATTAAGTGAAGCTACTAATATAATCAACATCAAAACAACAAAAAGAGCTTTTTTCTCTAATGCCATTGCCGAGAAAAAATTTCCATTTTGTTGCCACCAACCAATTACTCCAACACTTGGGTATTTTTGTAGCTCTTTTTCTAGTAATTTAATATCATTAAAGGCATCATCTGAATATATATGAATACCATCATAATAATCATCATTTTTTCTTAGTATTGTTCTTAAAGCAGCAGCTGATGTGTACATATAAGAGTTGTCATATGCATTTAATCCTGAACTAAAAGAACCCTTGTAGTTAAATCTTTTCATTTTAGGCATCATTGAAAAGCCATTTGGATTTAAAGAGGTAAAATACATGGTTACTTTACTATCATCATATAAATAAAGTTTATCAGATGTTCCAATTCCTGTGATTAAATCATATTTATTTAACACTAAGTTTTTTGTAGCTTTTTCATATATTGAGTTTATTTTAGCTTCTCTTTTGGGATCAACACCAAAAATCAGACCACCTGATATTTTTTCATCATGTTGTACTATTGCTTGAGAAGATATATAAGGAGAAAATTTTAAATTTTGGAATTTTTTTTCAAGATGATTAAGTAAATTATCATTTATCCCATTACCAAACTTAGCATAAACAGATAAAGGATAATTCATAGTAAAAAGTTTATCTTTAAACTCTTTTTCTGTTCCATTCATAATAGCCATTGTTATGATAAGTACCATAACACCAACAGCTACACCAACAAATGCTAAAATTGCACTTATTGATATAAAAGGATTTTTTTTGTCAAATTTTAAGTATTTTTTGACAATAAAGTTAATAAGTTGATTATTCAAATTATTTACCTGCTATTAATCCTCTTTTAGGACCACTTACTCCACAACATTGTTTGTATTTTTTACCACTTCCACAAGGACAAGGATCATTTCTAGCTATTTTCTTTTCTGCTCTTGGAGCTTCTTCAAAGTTAGTTGAAATATTTTCAGAAGCTTCTATCATTTTTGCTCTCATAGCTTCAATTGCTTCTTTTTCTTTTTCTTCTTCTTGTGAATCTCTTAATTGAACAGTAAATAATATTTTAATAATTTCATTCTTTATATTTGCAATAAGTTCTAAAAACATATTGTAAGATTCTTTTTTGTATTCAACTAATGGGTCTTTTTGGTTATATCCTCGTAGACCAATACCAGTTTTTAGGTTATCCATTGAATATAAATGTTCTCTCCAAGCATTATCAAGAATTTGTAAGTAAAGAATTCTCTCTATTTCAGCTTTTTGTTCAGGCGCTGCCATACTCATTTTTTCTTCATATACTTCTTTTATGATTGTAAGTAGTTTTTCTTGTAAATCATCAAAAGATTCTGATTTGATATTTTCTAATGTAAGTTCTAAGTTTAATTCTTCTTTTACTTTGTTAATAATAAAGTCATAATCAAAATCTTCTGCTGCCATACCATTTATGATATTTGCATGAATAAGTAAGTTTGTTATATATTCAGCTCTATTTTCATCAAGTTTTTCAGTAATTTTAAAATTAGGGTCTAATAAATCATTTCTAAAGCTATAGATTACTTTTCTTTGTTTATTTGCAACATCATCATACTCTAGAAGATGTTTTCTACTCTCAAAGTGCATCGTTTCAACTTTTTTCTGTGCATTTTCAACAGCTCTTGTTACCATTTTAGATTCGATATGTTCACCTTCTTCAATACCTAATCTTTCCATAATACCTTTTATCTTATCACTTCCAAAGATTCTTAAAAGATTATCTTCTAATGATAAATAAAATTGAGAAACACCAACATCACCTTGACGACCAGCTCTTCCTCTTAACTGATTATCAATTCTTCTACTTTCATGTCTTTCCGTTCCAATAATTGCTAATCCACCAAGGTCTAGGATTTCTTTGGTTAATTTAATATCAACTCCCCGTCCTGCCATATTTGTAGCAATCGTTACTGCACCTTTTTGTCCGGCATCAGCAATGATTTTTCCCTCTTTTTCATGTTGTTTTGCATTTAAAACTGTATGAGGTATTTTTTTCTGTTTTAATATTTCATGTAATTTTTCTGATTTTTCAATTGAAGCAGTACCTACAAGTACTGGTTGACCTTTTTTATGAAGTTCTGCTATTTTGTCACAAACTGCATTGAATTTTTCTCTTTCACTTTTGTAAATAAGGTCATTTTTATCATCTCTTTGAACGGGAACATTTGTAGGAATAGATACAACATCTAGATTATAAATTTCTGCAAACTCTGTTGCTTCTGTTTGTGCAGTTCCTGTCATACCAGCTAGTTTGTCATACATTCTAAAGTAATTTTGGAATGTAATATCTGCTAGAGTTTGTGATTCATCTTGAATAGAAACATTCTCTTTTGCTTCAAGTGCTTGGTGCAAACCTTCAGAAAATCTTCTACCTTCACTCAATCTTCCTGTAAATTCATCTACAATGATTACTTCATTGTCTTTTACAACATAATCAACATCTATTTCAAATACATAATTGGCTTTAAGTGCTTGGTCTAAAGTATGAGATAGGGTTGCATTTTCAAGTAAATAAAGATTCTCAACTCCAAATAACTCTTCTGCTTTTTTTTGACCTTGTTCTGTTAAAAGTACAGATTTACTTTTTTCATCAACAATAAAATCACCAGTTGTAACAGCATGTTCATCTGCTCTTTTTGGTTCAATTTTTTCACCTTTTTCAAGTTGTTTGGCGATCTGATTAGCTTTTGCATAATCTGAACCTTTTCTATTTGAAGGTCCTGATATAATAAGAGGAGTTCTTGCTTCATCAATTAAGATTGAATCCACTTCATCTACGATTACAAAATGATGTTGTCTTTGCACACATTCATTTAAATCATAATTCATATTATCTCTTAGATAGTCAAATCCAAACTCATTATTTGTTCCATAAGTGATATCACAAGCATATTGCGCTTTTCTTTCTTCTTCATCTCTAATATCACCTAATATTGTACCAACAGTAAATCCAAGGAAATTATATAAAGGAGATAGTTCAGCAGCATCTCTAGAAGCCAAATAGTCATTTACTGTAACTACATGAACCCCTTTGCCTGTCATAGCATTTAATATAACGGGTAATGAAGCAACTAAAGTTTTACCTTCACCTGTTTTCATCTCTGCTATTCTTCCATCATGTAAAACCATACCACCTATTAATTGAACATCATAATGTCTCATATTTAGGACTCTTTTACTAGCTTCTCTAATTATCGCAAATACATCATTTAAAATATCATCTAATTTTACTGATTCACTTTGAACATCACTTTTTAAGGTTTCAAATGTACTTTTTAGTTCATCATCACTCATTTGCTCATACTTTGGTTCAAGTAGAGTTATAGTTTCAGCTCTTTTCTTATATCTTTTTACTTCTTTATCATTTCTCGTACCAAAAATTTTTGAAAAAATATTTAACATAAAATATAGTCCTTTTCCGTTATAATCCGATGATTATATAAAAAAGAAGGTTAAATTATGTTTTATAAAGTGATTTTTGTTGTAATGTTTGTATTATCTGTATTTTTGGAAGCATCTCCTTTGAATAATATAAAGTCCTTTGATGCAGATTTTGAACAAAAAATTATTAATCCATCAAAAAAAGAAATTTTATATAGTGGACATTTATACTTAAAAGATCCGTATTATATTTTATGGCAATACAAAGAACCTATCAAAAAAAGTGTATATATTGTAAATGATTTTGCAATTATTGATGAACCAGAATTAGAACAAGCAATATTAACTAAACTTAAAAATGAAATTGATATTCTTAATCTAATAAAAAATGCTAAAGAAGTCTCGAAAAATAGGTATGAAGCAGATATTTATGATGTAAAATATAATCTTTTTACAAAAGATAATAGAATAAGTAAGATTGAATATAAAGATGCTCTTGAAAATAATGTTATTATTACTTTCTTCACTGTAAAACAAAATGGACATATTGACGATGATTTATTTAAATTTTTGCCACCTGAAAATTATGACATAATAAGAAAGTAATTATTTTTTAGATAGAATTCCAATCTTAAAGGTACAACAGACAATAGCTTGAAGTAATTCAAGAGGAAAGTCCGGGCTGCAGTGAAGTAGGGTTCCATCTAAAGGATGGCTAGGGAAACCTAAGGGATAGTGCAACAGAAATTAAACCGCCATTTATGGTAAGGGTGAAACGGTGAGGTAAGAGCTTACCAGTGTTTTGAGTAATTTTAACAGCTTTGTAAACCCAACTCGCAGCAAGAAGAGACGGTATTTAGCTTCACAGTTTTTCTCTTCGCAGGATTGTTTAAGTAATTTAACAACTAGATAAATTATTGTCTAATACAAAACGCGGCTTATAGTTGTACCTTTATTGTCTCATCTCTTCACAAATATCAACCTTCATTCCTTCATGGTAACTACAGTTTTTACCACATTTATAAGTTCCAGTTGACTCTAGACCTTTTTCTTTTAAAACACCCAATGATACATCTTTACAAGTTGCAAAAGTAGGGAACTTTGTAGGTGAAATCATACTTCTTTTTGTGTTGGTTTTATCAGGGTAGATATAAGAAGTCCATTCTTCTTTTGTCTCTCCACCAAAAAAACAGCCAGTAAATATGCTTAAGGTAAGGCATATAAGTAAAATATTTTTTATCATTTGTTCTCTTTGTTATTTTGATTTGATTCTAATATAATCAATCTAAAATTTTCTTTAGTGTAGATTTCATAACATCAAAGTCTTTTAAAAACTCTTTTAATCGTAAGTTTTCAAGGTACATATTTATGGCTTTGTTAAGTTGTTCTGAAACTTTTCCTAATGAAGCTGCTTTATTTATAGTATCAGGTTTATATCCTATCTCTTTTGCTAGGATTTTATATGTGATATTTAGGTCTTTGCATACATGTTTTACAATATTTGGATTTAACTGTTTATATAAACGAATAGAAGAGATGTCAAATAGCTTACAAACTTCAAGGATTAATTCTTTTTTTGTAATTAAATTTACTCTATGATCAAAGTTTGCTGAACTAGGATTAAACATATCTAATTTTTCTTGTTTTAGTGATATAAATAATTCTTCACCATCACAACCCATTATTTCATCAAAGGTTTTTGCAAGTGCTTCTTCTTTTCTATTTTGAAACTCTTCAATAAACATCAGCGAGTTTACTTTAGTAGTTTTATTTTTAGAATCTTTTAATTCTTCAAAGCTGATATCAAACACATCATGTTCAAAATCAGGATGGATTGAAATTTTTGGCATAGCTCCATCATTAAATACCAAGTGTAAATTTGTAGATGAATCTCTATTGTTTGAAAACACACTATATAAATCAGCAGTTGTCATCATGTAGTTAGAAAGGAATTCATCTACTATTTCTTCTATGTCATGAATTATTTTATATTCGCACTCTAAATCTCTAACATAATATGGAACTTTTTGAAAAAGTTTTCCTACTTGAATCATATATAAACCTTTTTTAGAACTTTTATTAAATGTTGTATTATATACAATATATACTTGAAATATTATATATTAAATAATGATATATTGATTAATAGTATTAATTTTATCTTAATTTAAGAAAGCTTAAAAATGATTGTTTTACAATTTTTCCACAAAATTTATGGTATGATAAATTAAAAATTTAAAGAGAAAAAATATGAAAAAAGTTGTATTAATATTTCTAGCTCTATTTATAGTAACACCACTTTTTGCTGTTGATTATTCTGAAATGTCTACTCAAGAGTTGATAGAAATTATAGGTTTTGTAAAAAAAGAAAACAGAGCAAAATTTGAAAAAGAATTAAAATCTAGAGTTTCAACTATGAATTCAAAAGAAAAAAATCAATATAAAAGAAATATACAAAAAACAAAAGAAAAAAGATAAATATGAAAAGAAAGATTTTACTTTTAGAAGATGATATTACATTAAATGAAACTATTGTTGAATATTTAGAAGATAATGATTTTGAAGTTATTTCTTTGTATGATGGAGAAGAAGCATATGCAAAAATTTATGAAGAAAAGTTTGATTTACTAATATTAGATGTAAATGTTCCTACTTTAAGTGGTTTTGAACTTTTAGAGAATCTAAGAATTGATAATATAAATACTCCTGTTATATTTATGACTTCATTGAATTCAATGGAATCTTTTGAAAAAGGTTTTAATTTGGGTTGTGATGATTATATTAGAAAGCCTTTTGAACTAAAGGAGTTAGTAATAAGAGTAGAATCAATATTAAAAAGAGGATATTTTCACAGTGTTGATACAAAAGTTAATATAGTTGATGATATCTTTTTTGATACAAGTTCTAATTTACTTTTTAAAAAAGATGAACAAATAAAAATAAATAACAAAGAAACAAAACTTTTAAAACTATTTTTGCAAAATCAAGAACAAATTTTGTCACATGATCAAATTTATGAGTATGTTTGGGACTATAATGAAGAAAGTAGTGATTTTTCACTAAGAACATATATAAAGAATTTGAGAAAAATATTTGGGAAAGAGAGAATCATAAGTGTTAAAAAGCTTGGATATAGATTTACCACAGAGTGAAAAAAAGACTCTATGGGGCTTTTTGACATTATATAGTTTACTTTGTATTGTCATACTGCTATTTATATCATTTTTGTATTATAACTTTAAAAAAGATTTGATGCTTCAAAATAAAAGAATAATTTTGCAAGAATATTCAAATGATTTAATTGCAAGATTAAAAGACTTGCATATAAATTTTGACAAATATAAATTTTATCCTAGGGACGAGAGATTTAATTCTGCTATTTATGATAGTGATAAAAATCTTATTTTCTCTACACTTGCATCTGCAAAAGTAAAACTTGATGAGATAACTTATACTACAAACAACTACATTCATTATATAAAAGAGCCAGAATCATACTATTTAGGAGCAAAATATGTACTTCTTGAGGTACCTGAAGATAATGTTTGGGTAAATGCTGTTATAAATAATGTTTTTATTTTTTTGATTTGTGGTTTTTCTTTTATGTTTATTTGTGGATATTTTTTATTGAAATTATTTTTAAAACCAATGCGTGATTCATTACATCTTTTAGATAGGTTTATAAAAGATACAACACATGAGTTAAATACACCTATAAGCGCTATTATAACAAATATAGAGATGATAGATATCTCAAGATTAGAAGATGCAAAATTACAAAAGAAACTAAAAAGAATAGATACAGGAGCCAAAACAGTTTCAAATATTTATCAAGATTTAACATATTTGACACTAAAAAACAAAATTATTTCAAAAAATGAAGACTTAAATTTATCAAAAATAGTTTTAAATAGAATCGATTATTTTAAGACCTTAGCTGATGTTAAAAAAATATCTTTTATAAAAAATATAAATTCTGGTGTAAGAATTTTTTGTGATGAAAAAAAAATAGGAAAAGTAATAGACAATCTTTTATCAAATGCAATTAAATATAATAAAATTAGTGGAACAATAGAAGTAATTCTTGAAAATAATAAATTAATCATAAAAGATAGTGGAAAAGGTATTCCCAAAGATAAAATACCATCTATGTTTGAAAGATATGCAAGATTTGACAAAAATGTTGGAGGCTTTGGAATAGGGCTAAATATAGTTTATATGATTACCAAAGAGTATAATATAAATATAAATATAAAATCAGAGCTAGAAATAGGGACTCAGTTGGAGCTTACATGGTAAAAAATATCCTTATATTTTCACTTTTATTTAACTCATTTTTATTTGCAGGTGTATATGAAAGAGACTGTGTATCTTGTCATAATAAGCTTCCTGTATCAATTGATAAATATTTTTATAGATATTTACTTAAATATAGTTCTAAAAGAGCTGTAAATGAAGCTATGATCAAATATCTTAAGAATCCAAGTAAAGATACAACTATTATGCCAGATGCATTTATCAGCAGATTTGGAATAAAGCAAAAGACCATATTAAATGATAATGAATTAAAAAAAGCTTTAGAAGAATACTGGGATATTTATAAAGTTTTTGGCAAATTAAAATAATTTTTAAAAATTCACAATCCCTCCACTTTTATATTTTATACTTCTTCTATCAAAACAATAAAAGGAGTTAAAATGAGAAGTTTAACAAAAATCTTAGTAATAAGTTCAATTTTGAGTTTAACATCAGTACTGGCAAATGAGGGTGAAACTATTTATAAAGCTTGTGCTTCTTGCCATGGTGCAAAGGCAGAAAAAGCAGCTTTAGGAAAATCACAAATTATAAAAGGCTGGGATAAACAAAAAATAGTTAATGCTTTAAAAGGTTATAAAGCAGGAACTTATGGTGGAGCAATGAAAGGCGTTATGAAAGGCCAAGTTGCTAGATTTGATGACGAAAAAATACAAGCAGTTGCTAGCTATATTTCAACATTAAAATAATAGATTTTTATAATCTATTATTTACCAAGGAGCAAGTTATGAAAAGACAAAGTGCATGTTTAATTTTAGGATTAACAATTCTTTCTTCATCTCTTTTTGCACAGGGTGATAGATTTACCCAACGGGTAAAAGTAAATTATTCAAAAGCTGTTTATGAAAATATTCAAGAAATAATTCCTAATCGTGCTTCTCGTTGTTATGAAGAGTATGAGGTTAGAACACCTACAAATAGGACTTCTTCTTATAGAAATGAAAATATTATAGGAGTAGATACTATTATTGGTGCTACAACAGGTGTAATTATAGGTAATCAAATAGGAAGAGGGAATGGAAAAGTTGCTGCAAAAATTGTAGGTGGACTTTTAGGTGCAACTCTTGCAAATGGAATAAGAAATAGCGATTATTCACATAATAATAGAAATAATACAGAGTATTACTATGAAACAAAAAGAAGAAATATTTGTAATAATAGAGTGATTAATAAAAGTGTTTTAAAAGGTTATGAGAATTATTTTACTTATAATGGAAAATCATACTCAAAGTTTTCCCCATATCGAGAAAACTACATAAATATCGAAACTAATATAAATTTTTAAATAAAAAAAAGGTAGGTTAAAAATAACCTACCTTCTAATCTGTAATTCAATAATTTAATAAATTATTTAGCAACAGCCTCTTTTAAAGCTTTACCAACTTTAAATTTAGCTACAGTAGTAGCTTTAACATCAACAGTTCTATCTGTACCAGGCACTTTTGCAGTTCTAGCAGCTCTAGCAGCTGTAGAGAATGTTCCGAATCCTATGAAACTTACAGATTCTTTTTTTACTAAAGTCTCAGTAATAGTTTCTAATACAGAATCAACTGCACATTTTGCGTCTTTTTTAGATAATCCAGCTTTTGCTGCTACTGCGTCGATAAATTCAGCTTTGTTCATTGAAGAACTCCTTGTTTAAGATTTAAAGTTACCAAAACTTTATACTATTTAAACTTTAAAATAGCTAAAAGTATTGCTGTTTTTCCCCTAAATAGAGGTTTATTTGCAAAAAAATGACTTTTCATGCTCTAAAACTAGATTTTATACTCAATAATCTACAACTATTTTCTAAAATTGCAACTTTTTTTACCAACTCATTTATATCTCTATCATACACATAAGCACCAATTCCTTTTATAACCATGACATGATTATTTGTCTCTTTTAAATATTTTGTTATTTCTAAAGCATTTCTATCATACCAAGTTGAAAAATCTCCTGGGTCAAATATTTTGATTTTATCAAAAGATGTTTTCCCAAAAAAATCATCTAATATAATTTCATCATGCTCAAAAGTATATGCTGTTGTATATATTGGTACTCCAAAGGCAATATATTTTGCTTCATGTATATTGTTATATATAGTTGCATGTATATGAGCTTCTATACTTGCTAGTTTCCATCTATAATCTTGAGTAGTCATGCTTAATTCACAAAATGATTTTTCGTTCATTTCATCAAAAATTGCATCTGATGTATTTATCATAAATGTATTATGATCTAATTTTGTAGAAATGGAACCGTGATATATTCCAAAAAAGTTTTTTCTAAATAGTGTCAATGATAGTTTACTTAGTTGGTCTACATGATTTTGATCGATCATTTTAAATGCCTTAAATATTATTTTGGATATTATATATAAAAAATTATAAGGACCCTTTTAATGAATATCCCACATATCCCAGTATTGTATAAAGAGACACTAGGAGTCTTCGAAAATATTGATTTTGGGTATATAATAGATTGTACTTTAGGATATGCTGGACATTCAGAAGGTTTATTAAAACAAAATTCTAATGTAAAGTTAATATGTAATGACCAAGATAATGAAGCTTTAGAATTTTCTAAAAAGAGATTAGAACCATTTTTAAATAGAGTAACCTTCAATAAAGGAAATTTTGAAACTGTTTTAAATAGTTTTAAAGAGTATGATATAAAAGGTATATTAGCAGATATTGGTGTTTCATCTTTACAATTAGATAAAGAAGACAGAGGTTTTGGTTTTGATAGTGAATCATTAGATATGAGAATGAATCAAGAACAATCTTTAGATGCCTCAGTTGTAGTAAATACTTACTCTCAAAGTGAGTTGGAGAGAGTTTTTAAAGAGTGTGGAGAAGTAAAAGAATATAAAAAAGTAGCTTCTTTGATAGTAAATAATAGGCCTTTTACTAGTGCAAAAGAGTTATCAACATTTATAGCTAAAAATATGCATAAAGGTAAACTTCATCCAGCAACTCTTCCTTTTCAGGGTATTAGAATAGAAGTAAATGATGAATTAGGAGTTTTAGAAAGACTTTTTGATTCAATTGAAGAGCTAAAACCAAAAAATTGTTTGATAGCAATCATCTCTTTTCACTCCTTAGAAGATAGGATTGTAAAAAATTACTTTAAAAAGTGGAGCAAAAATTGTATTTGTCCAAGTGATGTTATGCGTTGTACTTGTGGAAATAATAACGCTTTAGGAAAAATTATTACTAAAAAACCTATTATTCCAACAAATGAAGAGATAAAAGTAAATCCAAGAAGTAGAAGTTCAAAATTGAGGGTTTTTAAATTTGATTAGATTAAATGCAAAGAATTCATTACTAATAGTTCTATCAGTCCTAGCAGTATCATTAATTTTATGTTTTCCTAAAATATATTTAGCAAATAATATTTATTATGTTAGTAAAGATATTAATAAATTATATGCCAATTATATCTCTCTAAAAGAAGAGAATAGATTTTTACAACAACAATTAGAAGATATGAAATTTAAAAATCAAATTATAGATTCTCTTTTAATAAATACTTTGGACAATAATAAGTGATTAAATACATAATAGAGTTTGGACTTAGAAAGCCTATGTTAAATCATATGCTTTTATTATTTTTATTGATTTTATCAGTCTTTGCGTATAACAATATCCCAAAAGAGATATTTCCTCCCTCTGCTCTTGATGCTGTTGTTATAAATGGTTCTTATGCAGGAGCTAGTTCCGATTTACTTGATAAAATGGCTGTTGAAGATATAGAAGATGAACTATCATCTGTAAAAGAGGCTGCAGATGTTACTTCTACAATAAAAAATGGAAATTTTTCAATTACAGTTAAACTAAAAAAGGGTTTTAAAGCACAAAATGTAATTGGCGATATTAAAGATATTATTACTAAAGTAAAAACAAACTTTCCAACAGATATGGATGAACCAACAGTAAAAGAAAAAATCAACGCAATACCTCTTATTACAGTTGTAGTTTATGGGGAAAAGACTAAAACCCAACTTTTAGAAATAGCAAAAGATTTGAAATCAACATTTTCAAAAATGGGTGATTTAAGTGATATTTCTATTTGGGGAGATAGTGATAAAGAGTTACTTATAGAGTTTGATGAGAAGAAAATTTTAGCTTATGGACTTAATTTACAAGAAGTACTAACAGCAGTTGAAAACCTAAGTTCTATTTTTCCAGCAGGTATTATAAAAGATACTTCAAGACACTATTATTTGAGTACTTTTAATGGTGAAAAAGATATTGATAATATCAAAGATACAATTTTGAAAATATCAAATCAAAAAGTTTATTTAAAAGATATTGCAAAAATTCAATATGAATTAGCAGATGTAAATACTATCTCACACTTTAATGGTAGTAGAGATGTTTCTATTGGTATAAATAAGGGAGAAACTGGCGATGCAGTTGAACTGGTTCGTCAAATAAAAGAGAAACTAAAAGAGTATAAAAAAATATATCCAGAACTTAATTTTGCAACACATACTGATACTTCTGTTTGGATAAAAAATAGATTAAATACTGTTTTCTCTAATATCTTTTTTGGATTATGCTTACTTTTCTTAGCCTTGTTTTTCTTTATAAATGCAAGAATTGCAATAGTAATAGCTATTGGAATCCCAACTTCATTTATGATAGGACTTATTAGTGCGGAAGCTATGGGATACAGTTTAAATATGCTTTCACTACTAGGAGCTTTGATTGCTTTAGGAATGCTTGTGGATGAAGCTATTGTTGTGGGTGAAAACATATATCGACACATGGAAATGGGAAAGGATAGGTTCCAAGCTGCTATTGATGGTTCTGTTGAAGTTTATCCAGCTGTATTAACTGCAACTGCAACAACAATATTTGCCTTTTTGCCAATTTTACTTATGACAGGAGAAATAGGAAAGTTTATGAAAATACTTCCTATTATGATTACTATTCTTCTTATTTCATCTTTGCTTGAAGCCTTTTTCTTTTTACCCTTACATGCAAAACAGATTTTAAGAGTAAATAAACAAGAGCAAAAAGCAGATAAAATATGGGATTGGAATAAAAAGTTATACAAAAAGATTTTAAGCTTTTTATTAAGAAAAAGATATACATCTCTTATTATTATGGTTTTAACAATTGTTACTTTAACAATTTTTATTGTTATGAGTTCAAAGTTTAAATTTCTGTCTGATTTTGATACTACACAAGTGTATATAAGTGGATCAGTTGGTGTTGGTAAAAAAATAGAACAAACAGAAGCGATTGTAAAAAAAATTGAGGATAAGATTCTAAAGAATTATGATTTTGCTAATAATTTACAATCCGTATCTTCTGTAATTGGTTTAAAACTTGATGGAAAAAATCAACCTGAGACTGAAGAGTTCTATTTTCAAATATTTGTTAATCTAAATGAAAGAGCACCCCAAAATTTCTTTGATAAATATATAAATCCTTATCTTTCTCCTAAGTATGATGATACAAACATGATAAGAGAAAAATCATCACAAACAATAGAAAAAGAGTTACAAAAACTTTTAGAGCCAGAGATTAAATCTGGACAATTTGAAGATCTTAAAGTCTTTACTCCCAAAGCTGGAATAGTTAAAAATGATTTAGAATTATCAATTAGTGGTAATGAAAAAGAGGTAAGTACTGCTGTTACAAATATAAAAAAAGCTTTAAACAATATAGATGGTGTGTTAAATGTAGCTGATGATTTTATGATGGGAAATATTGAACTAAAGTTTAAAGTTAATGCCTATGGTCAAGATTTAGGAATAAGTGAAAATTACATTATTTCATCAATTAGGCCTTTTTATTTTAAAGGTACATACTCAAAGATGTTTGATAAAAAGGGCATAGTTGATGTTGTTTTTCAAAGTAAAAATAAAGATTATTTAAAAAGTTTAAATGCTTTTGAAATAATAGTTCCAAATACTAATGAAAAAGTATTTTTAAAAGATGTGGTTGATATTGTTAGAAAAAATGCCTATTCTCAAATTTTCAAAGAAAATGGAGAACGAATAGTATCTGTAACAGGTTCTATAAGTGGGAAAATGACTTCAGCAGAAGTCTTTGAGAAGTTAAATCCAATTTTAGAAAAATATAAATCTAAAGTTACTATTGATATAAAAGGTGAACAAAAAGAGAATAAAAAAGTACAAAAAGAGATGGGAGAAGCAGCTTTAATTGCAATTATACTTATTTTTATTGCTCTTGTTTGGATGTTTGACTCTATGCTTAAATCATTGATAATACTTTCAACTATTCCTTTATCTATTTTAGGTGTTTTTGTTGGACATTTTGTTCTTGGATTAAATATTACAATGGCCAGTTTAATTGGTATGGTTGGGCTTGCAGGAGTTATTGTAAATGATGGAATTATCATGATGGATTTTATTAAAAAAGCAAAAACATTAGATGAGCTTTTAGAATTTGCACTTTTGAGATTAAGACCGATTTTACTTACTTCAATTACAACTATTTTAGGTTTGTTTACTTTGATGTTTTTTGCTTCTGGACAAGCTCTTATTTTACAACCAATGGCTGTATCTTTAGGTTTTGGGGTATTGTGGGCTACGGTTTTAAATTTATATTATGTACCTATGTTGTATAGAATTATTTATTTAAGAAAATTGTAAAAGGTTACTCTTTTTTTTGAGTAACATTTACAATTCCAAGTATTCTTGAAGCTAAACTTCTTTTTTCATCAAAATTGTTTAACTCTTCACCCATATTTAGTGAAGTAATTACAGCTTTCCCTACAATTTTTCTACCATCTTTTCCAAAGAAACTTTTTGTTTTTACACCCCAAACATTATGAAAAAATAGAGGCTCTCCATCTTTTTCACCAATATAAAGCATAATATGACCTTTTAGATATGCTAAAGTTAAAAAAGGAATTCCATTTTTTATAATAAACTCTTTTTTCTTTTCATTTGAGAGATTTTTTACATCATAATATTTGTAATCTAAAGTTTGACCATAAGAGTTTCTTTTTAAGTTTATTCCAAAGGGTGCAAAGTAATCTTTTGTCAAAGCAGAACAATCCCTATGATTTAGAATTTCACCCCAACCGTAAGGTTCTGCAATTAATTGGTTCATGATATTTGTAATATTTTTACTATTAAAGTCAATTGGTTTTTTTGCAATATAGACATTTGGAATCTCTATTACTCTACTATATCCTTCATTATTCCCATATCTTCCAATTGTAATTGCTTTATTATTTTTTACAGGAAATAGTGTTCCTAGTTTTATATATTCTACAAAGATGCCTCTTTTATATATTGGAAAATTATCTTTAATAGCAACGTAGTAGTTTCCATTTTCAAAAAAATTCATTAGGTCATCATTCATATATGCTATGTCTGTCACTTTTATCCAACCTTTTGCAAAAGAAGATAAAACATATGCCCAAGCTCTATCTTTAGATAAATGAGAAATTAAAATTGGTGAGTTAATTTTTATACCAGAATTTTGATTATAATCAAAAGGAAAACCTTCCCCTGCAATTGATGGATTATAAAAGATTTTGCTATCACTTGGGAAAAGTCTTAGATTTGAATTTTTTACAGTAATTGCTTTTTTTAAAAAGGTGTTATATTGTTCGAAATTTGAATTATCTATTTGTTCATCAAACCACTCTTTTTTGATTAATCTATTATTATCTCCATAAACTTTTTTATTTTTATAGCTAAATTGCCAAGTTACATCTTTCAAACTTGCTTCAAATTTTTCTTTATGCCAAGGGGAAAAATACCTCTCATTAAACTCTTTATTTAATTGTTCTTGGATATTCTTATCCAATGTTGGAATATTAGAAGTGTATTCTAATGGTTCTTGTTTATATATTCTTAAGTCATTTACTTCTGTATCTAATTGTTTTGAAGAACAGCCTATAAAAAGAAAAGAAATAGTAAATATAGATAAAATTAAGTAAATATTTTTCATAATAATCCTAGTATTTATTGAATTTTTTGATTTTATCATAATGAATTTTAAATTGATGTTTATGTCTTTGTAAATTGTAATACTATATCATATCAAAAAGAATTTTAAAGGCTAAAAGTAAGTGACTATTACTATTTCTGTTGGAAAAGATATATTTGAAGATATTTTGAATATGAAACTAAGAGTTTTATCAAAAGATATTAGTAAATATTGGAGAAGTGAACTTTTAGATATAAAAATTGTAGATGATAAAATTAGATATGATATTAAAAAAGTAGATAATTTGATTTTGACAAATGGGTTAGGAGAAGAGAAACCATCTATTAAAATTGAGTGTAAAGAAATAGATTATAATTCAAAGTTAAATAAATTTGAATTTAAGTTAGGAAAAATTGTAGAACAAAAGAATATAACTACAAATGAGAATTTTAAAGATAACTTAATAGAAGAACTCTTAAGAGAGAAAGAACTACTAAAAGATATGATGAATAAAGATGCTTTAACTTCTTTGTATAATAGAAGAAAGATGGAAGCAGATTTAGAACTTTTTACTAAACAAAAACACTCTTCCTTGCTTTGTGCTGTATTTATTGATGCGGATAGGTTCAAAGGCATAAATGATAGCTTTGGGCATGATACTGGGGATAGGGTTCTAAAATATTTAGCAAATAAGATTCAATCCCATGCATATGGCTTAAATGGTGAAGCTTATAGATATGGAGGCGAAGAGTTTATAATTTTGTGTTTTGAAAAAAAAGATGAATTAATAAAAAAACTTAATGTTTTAAGAGAAGACATAAAGTCTCAAATGATATTTCATCCTTTAAAAGAGATTTCTATAACTGTTTCTATTGGAGTATCTTTTTATAGTAAAGCAAATTCTATAGATGAATTTATAAAAATGGCTGATGAAAAAGTTTATGAAGCAAAAATAAATGGAAGAGATAGGTTAGAAGTAGTTTAAATCTTTTTTCTTTTCATTTTTAATCCATTCATTTTCTCTTAGTTCAAATTCTGGCTTACCAATATAGTATCCTTGAGAATAAGAAATACCCATTGCTTTAATGAACTCAAAAATTTCTTTGTTCTCAACATATTCTGCAATGGTTTTTATTTTTAGACTATCACATAAGAATTTTAAAGTGCCTACAAGAAGTTGTGTTTTTTGATTTGTATCAATATCAGTAATTAATGTTCCATCGATTTTTAAGTAATCTATGTAATCAGAAAGCTTAATTATATAATCGTAGTTTGAGTATCCACTTCCAAAATCATCTATTGCAATTTTACAATTTAATTTTTTAATTTCTTTTATAAAATTAGTAAATGCTTCATAATTATTTATCGCTTCTGTTTCAACAAGCTCAATGACAAGTCTATTTTGAAAGTTATACTTAATAATTTCTTTAAAAAGATATTCTCTTATCTCATCATCAAGTATATCTTCCATGCTTAAATTAATAGAAAATTCAAAATCTTTATTTTCAAAAAATTTAAATGTTTTTTCTATAATAATTTTAGTCAAAGTTTTATATTTTTTTATTTTTTTTGAGATTTGTAGAAATTCATCAGGGTAAAATATTTTATCTTTATATTTTAACCTTACAAGTGCTTCGTATTTTTCAACTTTTCCTTGAAAATTATTAAAAATGGGTTGAAAAGCTATAATTACATTATTGTTTAAAATTGCATCTTTTATAATTTTAATTTTTTCAATATTTGCTTTGTATTTTTCAAGGTTTTCTACATGAGAATTATTATAAATAGAAATGTCATGATTTAACTGCAATGCTTCATCTAATGCTATTTCAGCTTCTTTTAGTTCATTTATATTATTATTAAGTATATCTATCCCACTTACACCAATAGTAGTATCTATTGTTATCTCATATTTATTTAGAATTAAAAATTCTTTATTTTCTAATAAGTTCTGAATTTGATTTAATGATTCATTTAAAGTTTCTCTATTTTTATATAAATATTTAAAAGCAAAAACATTATGTTTTACTTTGTATATTTTTAAAAATCTTTTGTCTTTTTTTTTATACTCAAGGAAAAAATTGGCACAACTTCTTAATAATTCTTTGGTAACATTAAATCCATAAATATTTTGTATATTTTTATCATTTGTTATGTTTAATAGAATTATTAAACAGTTTTTAAATTCTTTCTCTTTTAAATCATTTAATAGATGTTCTAAATTAGGTAGTTTTGTTAAATCATCTGTTATGAATTGTTTAATTATCTCTTTTTCTAGTTTTTCTGGTATGCTTGCAAAATATAATACAATAGGAAGTGCTAAAATAGATATAGCAATTAATACAAATATAAGTTCTAACTTTTGTTTATTTAATTCTTCTTTTAGAGTAGTATATTTAGATTCAAAAAGAAGTGTTATATTGTCGCCTTCATTAAAACTTTTTATTTTTCTTGAAAAATACTTTCCATTTGAAAATGCTTTGTT